>JANMSA010000086.1:0-4999 GCA_031388865.1 Acidobacteriota bacterium
GCGACTTCCTACGCCGCGCCGTTCGGTGTGGGCTTCGGTGCGATGTCGGCGCTCGCGGTGGGCGGCGGTCATCTGGCCGTCTTCGGCACGGACATCAGTGGCGCCACTGCCGCGTTCGACGTTCGCCTCGCAAACATCGAATCCGGCGTGCCGCTCGAGCGCCCGCTTGGTGGCTTCTTCAAGAATTACTATCACGGCGGCCTGGCAGGCTACTCCGAACCTGGCCAGTACACGGATCCATCCGATCTGCAGCTGATCCAATGGAACGGCAACACCTATCTGATGTACAGCGCTGAAGGCCTCGGCGACGTCTTCGAGATCCAGCCTTAGGCGGGGAGCCCAGCCGGCCAGGGCCGGCCGGGCTCCCATCGTCTGCCGTTCGCGTGATTGCAAATTCCACGTGGTCACGTTGGCGCTTACTTTGATGCGCGACAGCAGGCAGTCGCAGAGGCGGTAGGCAGGACGCCACGGCACTTGCCGAAGCGACCGCTGGGCGCGCCTCGTGGCTGGGAGCCTCAAAGTCGGGGAATCGCGCAGTCGAGGACGTCTCGCGTCCGCGTGAACGCGCCCTTTCTTTGAGCGTTGGAGGTCCTGGAAACCTCGCGACTCAGAGACTGTGAGAACGTGAGATTCCCCGTCAGACGGCAACGACTCAAATAAGTTATTTACATTGATGCGGTGTTCTTGGTAGCATCCCCCGGTACGACTCCAGCAACTGCTGCCTGGGCATGTGCGCTCAGGCCGGACAGTGCCCGCCAATAGGAAAATCCTCCATGCCCCCCCGTCGTCATTTTCATCTTCTGGTTGCCGGCGTGCTCTTGCTGGCCGCATCGTTTGCCGGCGCCGGCACGACGGAGTTCCGCGTCTTCTTCGATACCGATCGCAACGCGGGAACAGGGTGCACGGTGGGAGGGATGAACGGCGTCGAGCAGGTGCTGGTCACCCAGGTGACTGAGTCCGGAGGCAGCGCACGAGTGACCAGGGTGTTTCGTCAACTCTGCGCAGGCAGCTCCCTTGGCGCGATCACCGACGACGACACTTCGGGCTGGGACGCAGTTTTCCAGACCGGTTCTGGCGAGCTCACGTTCGAGACACGGATGAGCCTGGATTCCTTCGGACCCGACGGCGCTGGGGGCGACATGCGGCTGGGCTTCGAAGCGAATCGCCCTCCCGCAACGCACGTCGCTCTGGTTGGTGACGACGGCTCGGACGCGGTTCTCCACAAATCCGCGGTGCGCCGCCGCTCGTTCCGTTCGTCGGGCACTGCTCGCGCGATCATTCTCGACGGCAACCTGACGGACTGGACCGGCGTGGATTCGGCCATTTACGGCATGGCCGGCGGGGGCACCCGCGAGCTGCGTCTGCTGCGGGTCTTCGCATGGGAGGATCCCGCCCAGCCGGCTTCGCAACGGTTCCTCTATTTCGCCGTGGTCGCCCGGCTGGCGAGCGATGCGCCCTTCGCCGATGACGACGTCTACAACCGTCAGGAAGGTCAAAGCCTCTCCGTCGCAGGTCCCGGTGTCCTCGCCAATGACGGCGACCCGTTGGGCGAGGATCTCGATGCCGAGATCGTGACCGAGCCCGCACGCGGGTCCGTCGCGCTCAACGAGGAAGAAGGCGGCTTCACGTATTCGCCAGGCAATCCGCAGTCGAACGCCGCGGACTTCTTCGAGTACAAGGTTCGCGCGGGCACGCGCGAGTCGAATGTCGCGAGGGTCAGGGTCACCGTGCGCGGTGGCACCGGAAACAAGCCGCCGTCCTTTGACGCGGGAGGGGAAGGACGAAACCAGACCGTCCTCGAAGATGCCGGACCGCAGACGAAGAGCTCGTGGGCCACGGGAATCGTGCCTGGTCCCGCTGAGGAGTCCTCGCAGTCCGTCGCGTTCGAGGTCATGAGCAATACCAACCCGTCACTCTTCTCGGCCGGCCCAGCGGTCAGCCCGACGGGCGTGCTGACCTATACGCCTGCAGCGAATGCAAACGGCACGGCCACGATCATCCTGCGCCTGACGGATGACGGCACGCCGTCCGCGTCTTCGCCGCAGCTGCTGTTCACGATCACCATCACTCCGGTGAACGACCGACCGTCGTTCACGAACGGTGCGAATCCGATCGTCGTCCTCGACACCGCCGGCGCCCAAACGAGGGCAGGGTGGGCGACCGCCCTCCTGGCCGGTCCTCCGAACGAGTCGGGACAGGCGCTCGACTTCCTCGTCAGCAGCAACAACCCTGCGCTCTTCAGCGTGGCGCCGGCCATCGCTCCGAATGGAACGCTGACCTTCACTCCGGCCGCAGTTCAAGGCGTGGCCACGGTCACCGTGCAGATCCATGACGACGGCGGGGTCGCGAACGGCGGCGTCGATACCTCCGCGTCCAGGACGTTCCAGATCACTGTAGAGAAAGCTCCCTCGATCACCAGCGGCTCCGGCACAACCTTCGTCGTCGGGAAGCGCGGAACGTTTGCTGTCACTGCAACGGGGCGCCCAACGCCTTCGATCATCCTGACGGGCACGCTGCCAGCGGGCGTCACCTTCGTCCCTGGAACGGACCTGGGTCAGGGCACGGGTACGCTGTCAGGAACCCCGGCCGCGATGAGTGGCGGAAGGTACGCGATCTCCTTCCACGCTGCGAACGGCGGAGGCTCGGGACCGGTGCAGAATTTCACGCTGACCGTGAACGAGGCGCCCGGCATCGGCAGCGCCGGTTACGCGACGTTCATGCGGGGCACGACCAGCACCTTCCTTGTGACGACCACCGGCTATCCACCACCGTCGATCGTGCTGAGCTCTGTGCCTCCTGCGGGACTGACCTTCACCGATCGCGGCGATGGCAAGGCGACCCTCACAGGCCGGCCGGCTGCGCCAGACGGTCATTACGGAGGCTTTACGCTGACGGCGTCGAACGGAATCGGCGTGAGCGCAACACAGGCATTCAGCATCAACATCAATCTCGTGGTGTATCCGATGCCTGGCTCGCAGTCGGCGGCATCCGTACTCTGCTACGGATGCCCCGGTTCCAACCGCTTCGGTCAGACGAACGACGGATTGCCGCTGTATCCCTACAGGTCTCCGATCGCCCGTCACACCGGCCGCTATGTCGACTCCCAGCAGACAGCGAACTTTCAGCACGTCGGATTCCGCACGGCACGCGCGCGCACCATGCGCACCTTTCGCCAGGCGAACGGACAGGCTCCCCCGCGCGTCTACATCCAGATCGGAAATGCCCTCGGCGCCTACGCGCTCGACACCTTCTTCTCGTCGAAGTTGCCGGCCGGTCCCGTCTCGGTCTCGGGACTGGAAGATCTGACGGGATCGAAAGTGGGCGGCTTCGGCCGCAGCCCACTCGAGAAGATCACCATGTGGGATGGCTTCATGTATCCGGAAGCGATCGCGTCCCAATGGTTCGCGCCGCTCATCGATCAGCAGGATCCGATGGCCAAAGGTGGCCCGTTCGACGTGGACGACCGCGGTTACATCTATGCGAGCTGGCCGTCGTTTGGCTGGGGCATCGCCAGAGATGATGGCCGCACCGACACGACTCATTTCGCGAAAGTGGTGCAGATGGCCGGCAGCGTGTCCGGTGTCGACCCCGAGAGGTATCCGAACACGCTGCTCGACTCCTCCGGAGTGAGTGCTCAGTCCATTCTCGTCGTACCCAGCGGTGGGAAGTATTACGCAGTCATCGCCGGAGCAAGCAACAGATCCGCCGTTTTCGATGTCACCAACCCCTCCGCACCTCTCCATCTCAGCACGTATCCCGGAGCCGACAAGGCAATCATTCGTTATGACCGTTCTGACGCCTTTCAGCGCGTTGCCTACGTCGATGGCGCACGGAACCTTCAGGTGTACAGCTACTCAGACCTGGTGAGCGGGGGGACCGCCATCCTCTCCGTCGCGAAGTCGAGCGGCGGCTTTCAGGACCTTGCGTTTGATGAAGCCGGAAACATCTGGGCGATCGAAAGCTCCCGCCTGGTGAAGCTCGCCCCCGCCGGCGGCGGCTATTTCGCGACTTCCTACGCCGCGCCGTTCGGTGTGGGCTTCGGTACGATGTCGGCGCTCGCGGTGGGCGGCGGTCACCTGGCCGTCATCGGCACGGACAACAACGGCGCCATTCCCGCGTACGACGTTCGCCTCGCAACCATCGAAACCGGCGTGCCGCTCGAGCGCCCGCTCGGTGGCTTCTTCAAAAACTACTATCACGGCGGCCTGGCAGGCTACTCCGAACCGGGACCCTACACGTATCCATCCGATCTGCAGTTGATCCAGTGGAAGGGCAAGACCTATCTGATGTACAGCGCCGAGGGCCTCGGCGACGTCTTCGAGATCCAGGGCGGCAGTGCGCAGTAGGGCGTGGAGGGTCCTGCCGAAACTACAATCCCTTCCATGAATCTGGAAACCATCCGCGCTCAGTTTCCCGCACTCGACCGCGTTCACGCGGGCCAGCCGGTCGCCTACTTTGATGCGCCCGGGGGCACGCAGGTGCCGCGGGTGGTCGGCGAGGCGATGTCGGACTACCTCTTCCACCACAACGCGAACACGCACTGGGCGTATCCGACCAGCGTGGAGACCGACGCGATCATTCTCGGCGCGAGGGAGCGCATGGCGGATCTCTTGAACGGGTCGCCCTCCGAGATCGTCTTCGGCAACAACATGACCACGTTGACCTTTCACCTGGCGCGGGCCCTCGGCAGGACGTGGAACGAGGGAGACGAAGTGCTCGTCACGGAGCTGGACCATCACGCCAACATCGCACCATGGCGGGCGTTGGAGGGCGAGCGCGGGATCCGCGTGCGCACGGCGCGAATGAACTGCGAAACCGCGCAGCTCGACTACGAGCATCTCGCCGGTCTGGTCACCTCTCGCACCAGGCTGATCGCCATCGGCGGTGCGTCGAACGCGCGGGGAACCATCAACGACCTGAAGCGCGTCGTGAAGATCGCCAGAGACGCCGGCGTGCTGACCTTCGTCGACGCAGTCCATCTCGCTCCTCACGAGTTGAT
>JANMSA010000090.1:0-2045 GCA_031388865.1 Acidobacteriota bacterium
TTCCAGACGTACCCGGAGAAGCCGTCGAGGTTGTGGTCGACCGGCAGCCCGCGATTGTTCTCGATGAAGTTGTTCGTCAGCCGCACGTTCTGCGCGCCGCCCGCGATGGCGATACCCATGTGCGCGTTTTCTTCGATGGCGTTCTGCCCGATGCGAATGTCGCGCGACCCAGGGCCGACGTAGATGCCGCTGGCGCCGTTCCGTCCGATGAAGTTCGCGAATACCCCGATATCGCTCCCGCCGGCGATGAAGATCCCGCTGCGAGAGTTCGCCTCCAGCCAGTTCCGCGTCACGAAGAAACCCGACGACGGCGGGTCGAACGTGATTGCGCGACTGCCGTTCGGATTTGGCGATCCGTCGAGCCGGATGCCGATCCGGCAGGAGGTGATCTTCGAGCTCAGGTCGCCGGGCCCGGGGCCTCGACGGACCGCGATGCCATCCCACGGAAAGCCGCCGATCACCAGTCCCTGGATGGTGGCGTGACCGGCGCCGCGCAGCTCGAGACCATGTCCTGCGTCGAGGAGCGAGCCATCGAGCTCGATGCGCGTCTGGGCCGAACCCGACTCCGCGGTGATGGTGATGTCGCTCGCGGTAATCGGAGGGAGAGGCGTCAGGGGTTGGATCAGATACGGCTTCTCGCTGATGTCGAAGTCGATCGCACACGGAATCGGCTGCGAGGTGCAGCCTTCATTCGCAGCGTCGATCGCCGCACGGAACGAACCTTCGCCCGCGTCGCGCGTGTTGGTCACGACCCGGCGTCGCGGACGTACGTAGTCCCCACTCGCCACCGGGGTCGTGAAGTTCTTTCCGTCCGTGGTCCACGAGGCCTGACCCTCCAGGTGGAAACGACCCTCCCGCGGATCGATGGTCACCACCAGGACCATGGTCCCCGGCCCGGGCAACTCCGAAAGGTGGCAGCGGATATGCCGCGAATCGACGTCGTTGCATGTCCAGCGGGTTCCCCAGGCGGGATGGTTCTCAGCACGGAAGGTGACGTTGGCGGGCGTCGTGAGAAAGAGATCCAGCTGCAGATCCCTGATCCGGACCGCGGAGCGGTTGCTCAGTACGATGAGCTGCGAAACCCCCGTCGCCGGTTGGGGAGCGGGTCCTCCGCTAAGGGTGACGGTCACCAGCGGGAACTCTTCGGCTCGGAGGGCGGTGGCGGCGAGGAGGACGACGAAGAGGAGGAACCGAGTGGGCTTCATTATCGCAAATAATAATTGGCAACAGCTCATGGATGCGAGTAGTACGTGTCACCGATCACGGTGACAGCCCGGACTAGAGCGTGTTCCCGAAGTCGAAGGGCGATTCCTCGCCGAAGGGGTCCTCCGAGCTCTGGCCAGCAATGGTGAGCTTGGAGTCCATTTCGTCCTTGGCCATGTCGGAGGTCGACTGGATGCCGCTCAGCTTGAGGCGGAACTCGTCGGGGTTGGAGGCGCGGCGCAGCGCCTCGTCGAGCGTGATGAGCCCGTTCTTGTAGAGCATGTACAGCGATTGATCGAAGGTCTGCATCCCGTACTGGGACGTGCCCTGCGCGATGGCGTCCTTGATCAGCTTCGTCTTTTCCTTGTTCTCGATACAGTCGCGGATGAACGCCGTCGAGATGAGCACTTCCGTCGCCGGCACGCGTCCGAGGCCATCGGCCCGGGGCAGGAGGCGTAGAGAGATGACGGCCTTCAGCACCGCTGCCAGCTGCAGGCGGATCTGCTTCTGCTGGTGTGGCGGGAAGACGGAGATGATGCGGTTGACGGTTTCCGTCGCGTCCATGGTGTGCAGCGTCGAGAGCACCAGGTGTCCCGTCTCCGCGGCCGTGAGGGCGGTCTCGATCGTTTCGTAGTCGCGCATCTCGCCGACCAGAATGACGTCGGGATCCTGGCGGAGAGCGGAGCGCAACGCGACAGAGAAGGTCTTCGTGTCGACTTCGACTTCGCGCTGATTGACGATCTACTTCTTGTCGCGGTGCAGAAACTCGATCGGATCCTCGACCGTCATGATGTGCTCGGTCCGGTGCGAGTTGATGTAGTCGACCATCGCCGCGAGCGTCG
>JANMSA010000120.1:0-7590 GCA_031388865.1 Acidobacteriota bacterium
AATCTCGAACGCCACGTCCGAGGAGCCTTCGAGCTCGCGCCGCAGCACCTCGGCTGGCTCGTCCTGCCCGTCGTCGCCGAGGTGAAAGGTGCTGTAGTGCATGGGGATGGAGATCCTGGCGCCGAGGTCGCGTGCGGCGCGGACAGCGTCGCGCGGCGAGATGTGCGCCGAGCACATGAACCACTCCGGCCGGAACGCGCCGATCGGCAGCAGTGCCAGGCGCACCGGCCCGAAACGCTCGCGGATCGCCGTAAAGTGGGAGCCCCATCCTGTGTCGCCGGCGAAGTAGATGGCGCCATGGGGAGTCTCGACGACGAAGCCGCACCAGAGATTGGCGTCGCGGTCGGTGAATCCTCGGGAGGAGAAGTGTTGCGCCGGCACCGCATGCACGCGGACGCCGCCGGCGAGCGGTGCGGAATCCCACCAGTCGAGGTCCGTCGAGCCCCTGACGAACGCTGCGTTGCCCAGCCCCACCAGGATCCGCGGCTGATGGTCGAGCTTCAACCGATCCAGCGTGGCCACATCCATGTGGTCGTAGTGGTTATGACTGATGAGCACCGCATCGATCGGCGGGAGATCCTCGAAACGGATGCCCGGCGCATGGTGACGCTTCGGACCCGCCCACTGCACGGGACTGCAGCGCAGCGACCAGATCGGATCGGTCAACAGGTTGACGTTCTCCGTCTGCAGCAGAAAAGTGGAGTGGTTCACCCACGTCACGCGCAGCTCGCCCCCCGGGACGCGCTCCGGCGGCTTCGCCGGGGTGACCTCACGCCATTTCTGCCACGAGCCCTGATCGCGGTTGGTGAGCCAGCGCACTACGTCCTGGAAGCCCGCGTGATGCGTCGGTTCGAGGTTGTGGAACCGCGTTCCATCGAAGTGATCGGAACGCGGCCCACGATACTTCGGCGCCTCGAAAGGCAGGCGCATCAGCGATTCACCGAGCTCATGTCCGGATAGCGCACGTACTCCGGACACGCGCCGTAGAACTCCGACATGCCCATGCAGCCGAGGCCGAGGGCGGAGACGGTGAGACCTTGCGACCCGAGTTTGCGTTGCTTCATCCATTTCTCCTGAGCGCCGGCCGCTGTCCGGCGGGTCCACCGGCGGCTCGCCGGTTCCCCGTGCTCTTCGCAATGAGATCATGGAGGCACGATGCCACGCTCTGTTCTGGTCCTCGGCGCCACCGGTCTCGTCGGGCAAGAGACCCTCTCGTTCCTGCTCGGTGACCACACAGTCTCGCGCGTAGTCGTCCTTTCCCGACGGGCCACTGGTGTGCAGCACGCGAAGCTCGAAGAACATCTCATCGACTTGTCCGCGATGGAGCGCCTTGCGCACTGCTTCGCGGTCGATCAGATCGTCTGCGCGCTCGGCACGACCATTCGCGCGGCAGGGTCGCGGGAGCGGTTCCGAGCAGTCGATCACGACTTTCCGCTCGCCGCGGCACGCCTCGGACTCGCCCACGGCGCGCACCACTACCTGCTCGTGAGCTCGATGGGCGCGAACGATCGTTCCCGCTTTTTCTACAATCGCGTCAAAGGCGAGACCGAGAATGCCGTCCTCGCCCTCGGCTATCGTAGCGCGACCATCCTCCGTCCCTCGCTTCTCCTCGGCAACCGCAAGGAGCTCCGCATCGGCGAACAGATCGCGTCGCGGCTTGGCTGGCTGATGCCGCCACGGCTCCAGCCCATTCACGCCACTGCCGTTGCCCGGGCGCTGGTGGAGCTTGCGCGCGAGGACGCGCCGGGCGCGCGCGTCCTCGAGTCGCGAGAGCTGCGGTTGCGGTGAAGGCGCGGTATCGTACGCAGCCATGAGCCTGGCCACCCAACGCTCCGAGTCCGTGATCGAGTTCACCCTGCGCGCGGTGGTCGCCGGCGTGGTCTTCGGCGTCATGTTCGGTGCCGCAAACGCCTACCTCGGCCTGAAGGTTGGACTGACCGTATCGACTTCCATTCCCATCGCGGTGCTCACCGTGGCGCTTTTCAAGTTGAAGCGCGATCGGAGCGGCGTGCTGCTCGAAGCGAACATGTCCCAGACCATCGGCTCCGCGAGCTCGTCGCTGGCGGCGGGGACGATCTTCACCATTCCGGCGCTGTTCCTGTGGGGCATGGTTCCGCCGTACTGGCAGGTGGCGATGCTCGCGCTGCTCGGCGGCTTCCTGGGCATCGCGGCCATGATCCCGCTGCGGCGCCTGCTCATCGTGCGCTCTGCGGACGAGCTGCCGTATCCCGAAGGGACGGCGTGCGCGGAGGTGCTGCGTGCGACCACGGCGGAGAACAACACAGGCGGACGCTGGATCTTCATCGGCCTTGCGGTCGGGGCGCTCATCAAACTCGCACTGGGCGGGTTCCTGTTCATCCCCTCCGAGCTCGTCACACTTTTGCCGATTCTGCCCAAGGCGGAGCTCGCGCTCGAGATCGCACCGGCTCTCCTCGCGGTGGGCTACATCCTGGGCTACCGGCAGTCCGCGATCATGGTCTCGGGCAGTCTCATCTCCGCCATCGTCCTGACACCGATCATCGCGTTGCTCGGCGCAAACATGGTCGCGCCTCTGTTCCCTGAGCTGAAGTTGCCCATCGCGGAGATGAGTGCCGGTCAGATCTGGTCCAAGTACGTGCGCTACATCGGCGCCGGGGCAGTTGCGGCGGCGGGGATTTTTGCCGTGATCAAGGCACTGCCGACGATGATCAGCTCGTTCGCGGCGGTGTTACGAGGCGTGCGAGGGAAGGGTCTCGAAACCAGCGGCGAGAACACGCCGCGCACCGATCGCGACCTGCCGTCGTGGGTGGTGCTGGTCATTCCGGCGCTGGTCGTGCTCACACTCGTGGCCGTGCCGGGTCTCTTCGCGGGCAACATGGCGCTCGCCCCGCGCATCGTCGCCGCGCTGGGCGTGGCGATCTTCGGCGTGGCATTCGTGGTCGTGTCGTCACGCATCGTGGGTCTGATCGGGGTCTCGTCGAATCCCACGTCCGCGATGACGCTGGTCACGCTGCTCGGGGTGTCGGTCGTGTTCGTCGCTCTCGGCTGGCGCGATCCTTCCGCACGCGCGGCCATCCTCACCGTCGGGACGGTGGTCTGCATCGCGGCTTCGAAAGCCGGCGACATCTCGCAGGATCTCAAGACTGGATTTCTCCTCGGCGCGACTCCGGCGAAGCAGCAGTTCGGACAGTTCATCGGCGCGGCATGCGCCTGCTGGGCCATCGCCTACGTAGTCCTGCTTCTCGGACAGAGGTTCACGTTCGGTTCGCCAGAACTCCCCGCACCTCAAGCCACGCTCATGAAAACGGTGATCGAAGGCGTGCTCGCCGGATCGTTGCCGTGGGGGCTGGTGGGCATCGGCGCAGCGCTCACCATCTGCGCGGTCATCGCCGGTCTGCCGGGGCTCGCGTTCGCAGTCGGCATCTACCTTCCGATCGGAGCGCTGACGCCGATCTTCGTCGGCGGCATCGTGCGGCGCATCGTCGACGCGCGCCGCAAGGACAAGAGCACGGACAGCGATCCGGGCGTGCTTGCCTCCTCAGGAATGATCGCGGGCGAGGGATTGACCGGCGTTCTGATCGCACTTTTCGCAGGCGCTGAATTGATCAAGAGGGACACGCCGCTGATGGAAGGCACACCCGGTGTCATCGCCGGCATCATCATCGTGCTTGCTGTCTGCGCGCTTCTGTACCGCGCGGGACGCTCGGCCGGGCCTGCCGGTACTGACGGCGTGGAGGCCTCGACCAGTGCCAAGTGACTGGAACCGCACCAGAAAGTTCGCCGTCATCATCGGCGTGGTCGGAATCGTGATCGAAGTGATCGCGGTGTTTTTGCTGGCGCAGAAGCGCATCCCGTCCAGCATCGGCACACCGCTCGTCGTCGCCGGGATGTTCCTCGCGTTCGTGCCGATCTTCGTCATGGCGCGACGGCACAAGAAGACGTGATCGGCGTTGTCGGTTGGCGTTGGATCTGTTGTCGGTTGTCGGATCTGTTGTCAGTTGTCGGTTGTCAGTTGTCTGGGCTGCAGCGCGAACGATGCAGACGACCGCGAGTCTGATCACCACCCCCTCGCACGCGCCACGCAGCGGTGCCGTGAGTCGTGAAGGGCAGTCAGAGTGTGTGAGCCGTCAGTGCCAGGAGGCCCAGACAACCGACAACCGACAACTGACAACACAATTCGAAGGGCTACCGCGCGAGTGGCAACGAACGTCCATACGTCAGCGAGCGCCAGAGCCACTCCACGGGCCCGAAGCGGAAGCGCGCGAGCCACCACACGCTGATTGCAATCTGGACCACGTAGATGGCGATGGTCAGGAGCAGCAGCCATGCGGGCCCGATGCGTCCGAAGAAGCCCAGGCCGTAGCTGTAGAAGATCAGTGTGCCGATCACCGACTGAAGGAGATAATTCGTGAGAGCCATGCGACCCACCGCACCGAAAGGCTGCAGCCGCGGGAGCCACGCGGGGTCGTTGCAGAGCAGGAGCGTGAGGCAGATGTAGCCGAGGCTGAGCGCGGGCGTACCGGCCATCTGCAGCACGGTGGCCACGGCTCCCATGGGCCCCATGGACATCGCACTGAGGTCCAGCAGCCAGCGCAGGATGGTCGCGCTGAGGTTGCCAGCGATGCCGATTGCGAATCCCCACATCATGGCGCGCCGATACCGCGGCAACATCTCCGCGGAAGGCTGCAGCAGACGACGGCGCCACACCAGCATACCGAAGAGGAACAGCGCCAGCACCTGCCACATCATCATCGGGAAAAAGCCCCAGTTCGACGCGACCGCGTCGATCATCCGCTGCTGCTGGATCTGCAGCCACGTCCCGCTGCTGAACGTCTCCCGCAATGTTGCAATCGCCGCCGGCGTGGGCTCGGGGAACGCGATGGGCGCTCCAACGAGTGAGGCGACGACCGCCGCTCCGACGAAAAGCAGGGGCACCAGATAGGTGATCACACCCCAGATCAGTAGCGTCTTGTCGCGGCGCCGGCGAAACGCGAGCAGCACCAGGCCGATCAGCGCGTACACCAGGAGGATGTCGCCGAACCAGATCAGCAGCCCATGCACGAGACCGAAGACGAGCAGCAGCAGCAATCGCCGCACGTACACCCACGTGAAGCGCGTCCCTCGCGCTTCCGCGCGCTCGAGCTGCACGGCGAACCCGACGCCGAAAAGGAAGGCGAAGATGGTGATGAACTTCCCCTGCACGAAGGTCTCGATGAAGGCCTGCGCGATCTGGTCATGAAGCTCCGGCCAGAACAGGTGGGGCGAAAAGTAGGTCGCAGCGGGACCGGCAAAGCCCCGGATGTTCGCCGCCAGAATTCCGATGAGCGCCAGCCCGCGCAGGATGTCGATCGACTCCACGCGCTCCTCCGGCATAACCGGGAGTAACGGCTCAGTGGTCATGATGGGTTCGATTGTAGTGGGGTGGGCGGGTCAGGCGGTCACTCCGGCAGGTACATCAGGAAAAGTGCGAGCGTCACAAACGTTTGTCATCCCGAGCGTGAGTCGAGGGACCTGTGTGGGCGGGGCGACAGGAATGAGCATTTGATGCACTCCCCGCCCAGGTCACTCGACTCACGCTCGGGATGACACTTCCTGCCGTGTCTCGCGCAACGACACGCTCCCCGTCGTTGGTTTGCGGGCAAACCACCTCAGAGAGCTGCACCGGGAGCAGGTCATGTTCAGCCGATCTGCACGCTCAGCATGGAGATCGATCCGCCGTCCACGCCCTCGACGGGAAAGCTCACGGCGTCTCCAGGCAGCTGCGTGCCGAGGATGTAGAGGAGAGGGAGATAGTGCTCGGGCGTGGGGGCGGAGAGCATCGCGTCGTGGCCGAGTTGCTCGTATTCGACCAGCGGTTGGTGATTCCCGTCCAGCATCCATTGCCGCGCGTTCTCTTCGAAGCGCACCGCCCAGTCGAATGGCTCAGGAGCATGCCTGCCCCAGGCATAGGAATGCAGGTTGTGAATGAGGTTGCCGCTGCCCATCACCAGCACGCCCTCATCGCGGAGCGGCGCGAGGCGGCGGCCGAGCTCGTAGTGAAACGCCGCTGGCTGCGTCTCGTCGATACTCAGCTGCACCACCGGAATGTCTGCGTTCGGAAAGACATGCACGAGCACGGACCAGGCTCCGTGATCGAGACCCCAGTCCGCGTCCAGACCGGCTTCGAGCGGCGCGAGAACTTCCTGCACGCGATGGCATAGAGCAAGGTCGCCCGGGGCCGGATACAGCACCTCGAACAACGGCCGGGGAAAGCCGCCGAAATCGTGAATGGTTCGCGGCTTCTCTTCAGCGGTCACGAGAGTCGCCGGCGGATACCAGTGAGCGGAAACGCAGAGGATCGCCTTGGGCCGGAGCATCGCCCGCCCGATCGCGCTCCAGCTCTCCGTCCACGCGTTCTTCGCGAGAGCGTTCATCGGATTGCCGTGGCCGAAGAAGATGGCCGGCATGCGCGCGCTCGCAGGTTGCTCGTTCATCGGGTGCGCAGGTCCTCGAGATCTTCGATGAGGCGCGGGAGCCGATCCCGTCCGACGCGTTTGAGCTGCTGCTGGAGGAGCAGCTTCAGCGGCTGATCGAGTCGCCCCAGCAGTTCCAGGCCAGCGGAAGTGATCGTCGTCCTCACGACCCGGCGATCCGCCTCGCTTCGCGCGCGAAGAGCCCAGCCCGCCTTTTCCAGTCGATCGAGAAGGCGCGTCACATCGGGATCGAAGGCGATCATGCGCTCGCTGATGGCCGAGCAGGTCGCCCCCTCCTTCCCTGCCCCTCGCAGGATGCGCAGGACGTTGTACTGCGTCCCTGTGAGCCCGTGCGGCTGCAGAGTCAGCTCGAGCTCACGAGTGAGCGCATCCGCCGTGCGCACGAGGTTGAGATACACCTCCTCCGCCAGACTCTCGAACGGTTTCCGCTGCTGGATCTCCGCCTGAAGTTTGCCCGCCATTTGCCTTCGTGCTCAACGATTGTCGTTCAAACGATATTTCCGCAAGCACGAAGGGATTGAGGATGGAGGATTGAGGATTGAGACCGAGACGGGGGATGCCGGGTGCGACGTCCCTGCCCCGTCTACGATCCATCCTTCATCCTTGATCCTTCATCAATCCGCGCCTCCGCGCTTACAATGCGCCGCCATGGATTGGCTCTTCGAACCGCAAGCCTGGATCGCACTGCTCACCCTCACGGTCCTGGAGATCGTGCTGGGCATCGACAACGTCATCTTCATCTCCATCCTCTCCGGCAAGCTGCCTGAGGAGACGCAGAAGAAGGCGCGCAACATCGGCCTGGCCGGCGCCATGATCATGCGCGTCCTGCTCCTGCTCTCGATCGCCTGGATCGTCAAACTCACCAGTCCGCTCTTCACCGTCCTCGGCCAGGGCATCTCCGGGCGCGACCTGATCCTGCTCATCGGCGGGCTGTTTCTCATCTTCAAAGCCACTCACGAGATTCACGACAAGCTCGAGGGTGAGGAAGGATCCACCACCACGCGAGTCGCCCCTTCGTTCTCCTCGGTGATTGTCCAGATCATGCTGCTGGACATCGTCTTCTCCCTGGATAGCGTCATCACCGCGGTGGGGATGGTCAGCAACCTGAGCGTCATGGTCTCGGCCGTCGTGGCCTCCG
>JANMSA010000144.1:0-14546 GCA_031388865.1 Acidobacteriota bacterium
CTCGCAATACGCATTTGAGGCGGACGACAGCTATCGCCAGAAAGCTCTCCGCTCGTTCCGGAAAGCGAAGGCGCTCAAGAAGTGGGGAAAGGCGGGTCTTCCCGACAAGTACTTTTCCAAGCGGATCCGCCGGGCGTTCGAGAACGTCTGACTGGCCGTCTTCCGCCGTCTTCGCGGCGTGTTGCTGGTTGCTGGTTGCTCGCTGCGGGCTGACGAGTCTTCGAGAAGCCAGTCGATGCGAGGTTGGTGCTCCTCGACGACTTGAAGACTCGAAGACTTGAGGACTCGAAGACTCGAAGACTCGAAAGCGTCACGCAACGCGTGCTCGCCAGCGGCGGGAAAAAGAATGGAGCGGCGGGCGTTCAGCCCGCCGGTCCCATCACAGTCCGCTGTTGCCGCCGTTGCTGCCACCGTTCCCTGAGTCGGTGTGGATTCCCAGGGCCGGGGCCATCGAGGCAGCGCTGTCCTTGACCTGCTCGACGACACGGCTGACGGCGGCCTTCGTACGCGTGACGGCGGCTTTCGTGCGCGCAACCACGCGTGGGGAGCGGGCAGCTGCGGCGACGGCCAGGCCGGCGCCCGCGA
Source organism: Acidobacteriota bacterium (assembly GCA_031388865.1). Taxonomy (GTDB): domain Bacteria; phylum Acidobacteriota; class Thermoanaerobaculia; order Gp7-AA8; family Gp7-AA8; genus QHVT01. The sequence continues at coordinate 586 of JANMSA010000144.1, forward strand.
CAACTGCACCTGCGGTTGCCGCACGACGGACGATCTTCCGCCGTTTCTGCTGACGCGCTCTCGCCTCGCCGCCTTTGCGTGCGGCAGCGCTCCGCTTGGAGGCAGTGGATGCGCTGCTCTTCGCGCCGCCGCGGGCCTTGCCCGAAGACGACTTCTTCGAAGAAGCAGAAGCTTTGGACGAGCCTTTCTTCGAAGAAGCGGCAGACTTCTTCGAAGAGCCGCGGCGAGCGGACGACTTCGAGGAGGTCTTCCTGGCCGCGGGCTTCTTTGAGGCAGCCTTCTTCGCCGCAGGCTTTCTGGCCGCAGACTTCTTCGCGGCAGACTTCTTCGCCGCAGGCCGCTTGGCGGACTTCGATCCGCCGGTCGACTTCTTTGCCGAAGAGCTGCCCTTCGCAGACGACTTCTTCGACGACTTTGCGGCGCTCTTGGTGCCGCCGCTCTTCTTTGCGCCACCCTTATTCGAGGCGCTCTTCTTCTTCTTCGCAGCCATAGCGTTTCTCCTTGTCAAAGTCTCGGGGTTGGGGAGCCGTACTTTTTATGGGGAGATTTCTGCTGCACGTACTAATGCGGTGCACGAGTTGCACAAAACCCAATGTAGACGAACATGTCACGATTGTCACGCAAAGCGCAGCTCCTTCGATGGACATTGCCGCTATGGATCGCGCTGTTTCTGGCGATGTGGGCGCTCTCGTTCTACCTCTTCTTCATCAATCGACGCATTTCGCGCGAGCTTGCGGGACGCAACTGGCGTGAGCCGACGGTCATCGAATCCGCAGCGAACGGGAAGGGGCGAGAGGTCCTGCGCGTATACGGAAGCGAGTGGCGCACCACTCCGCCGGTGCTTCTCGAAGAGCTTCCGCGCCATGTGACCGACGCGTTCATCGTGGCGGAAGACGTTCGCTTCCGCCGCCACATAGGCGTCGATCCGATCGGAATCTTTCGCGCGATGTTCGCGAACGTCCGCGCCGGCGGTATTGCTCAGGGCGGCTCGACGATCCCGCAACAGATCGTGAAACAGCGTTTCCTCTCCAATGAGCGAACGTGGCGGCGCAAGTTCGTCGAAGCCATCCTGGCCGTGGTCCTCGACGCGCGCCTTTCCAAAGACGAGCTCCTGGAGCTCTATCTCAACGACGTCTACCTGGGCCATCACGAAGGTCTCCCGATTCTGGGCATCGACGAGGCGGCACTGCTGTACTTCGAGAAGACACCGCGGCAACTGCGTGTCGATGAAGCAGCGTTGCTCGCGGCGATGATCCGTGCACCCAATCAGAAGAGTGGGGAGCTGGCGCGCTCGCGTCGCGACGCGATCCTCAGCGCCATGGTCGAGCGTGAGTGGATCGACGAGCCGATGGCTGCGGACGCGAAGGCACGCAAGGCCGACGTCACCCGCGGCACGTTGCGCGCCAAGCCCTATCCGTTCTACCTGCGCGCTCTGCGGACGGACGTCATGCGCGAGGTGGGCATGGAGACCATCCTCGCAGGGGGGATGACGATCGTGACGGAGATGGATCCGAAGGCGCAGCGCGCGGCCGAAGATGCCGCCCGCGGCGGCGCGCGCTCTCTGGAGTCGCGCTACCGGTGGATCCGGCAGCAGTCGAAGTCCGATCCCCTGCAGGTGGCGATCCTCTCTATCGATCCAGCGACCGGGGGCGTGCGCGCGCTCGTAGGCGGGACGAACTTCCAGCGTTCGCCCTTCGACCGCACGTCCCAGATGCGCCGCCAGCCCGGCTCCGCGTTCAAGCCCTTCGCCTACCTGGCGGCCATTGCGTCGAAACGTGTGACGGCCGCGACCCTGCTGCTCGACGCACCTGTGAAGGTGAAGCTGTCGAGCGACGAGGTGTGGGAGCCGCAGAATTATGACGAACAGTTTCGCGGCAGGGTGACGTTGCGTGAGGCCTTCGAGAGGTCTCTCAACGTGCCGACGGTCCGTCTCACCAGCGACATCGGAGCCGCTCGCGTGGTGCAGGTCGCCAAAGACATGGGCATCTCGGAGGTTCGCGCCGTTCCGGCGATGCCGCTGGGCGTCGGTGAGGTGACGATGCGTGAGCTCACCGCCGCGTATACCGCTTTTCCGAACCTTGGCGAGCGGGTCGAGCCCTTTCTGCTCACCTCGATCCGTGACCGTCGCGGCAGCACGCTCTTCGAGCACAAGGTGCAACGGAAGCGGGTGGTCGGCGCGGACGCCGCCTACGTCATGCATTCGCTGCTGCGCGGCGTTGTCCGTCGCGGGACTGCCACACGCCTCAAGCGATACGACCTGGGCTACGTGGCCGGCAAGACCGGCACGACGAACGACTATCGGGACGCATGGTTCGTCGGCTACACGGCGGACATGGTCACCAGTGTGTGGGTCGGCTTTGATCGTGGCGCGCCGCTGCGTCTGTCGTCATCCGAAGCGGCGATCCCTGTATGGGGCACGTATATGAACAAGCTGCCGCATGAGCCGTCCAACCCAAGGCCTCCCGCGGGAGTGACCTTCCGCTCGATCGACCCCGAGGCGGGGATGCTCTGGCGCGAGGGCTGTCCGGGGCCGATCACCGAGGCTTTCCTCGACGGGACCGCGCCCACCCGCCATTGCCCGACCGGCGTCATGGGACGCATCGTGCGCCGCGTGCTGTTCGACGAGGATCACTTTGACGAGCCCGCGGCGATCACATTCGATAAGTTCCGCCGCTGGGCCAATGATGCCGACCGCAACCGGCAGCAGGTCGAGGGAGCACTGGAGAAACTCAGGCGGATCTTCAAATGAGCCACAGCGCCGTGGGTTTGACAACCGGCCGCCACGCACCTAATCTGCAACCGCTGGAGTGATTTGGGGCGGCTTGCAACCAGCTAAAAAAAAGCTAAAGGCCGGTAGTCGAACGCGAATTCTCATCCGCCCCACGCCGTCCGCGGCGTGGGGTTTGTTTTTTTGGTTCTCACTTCTCGGTTGTCGGTTGTCTGAGCGGCTCCGCCTGGACGATGACTCGCAGAACTGACAACCGACACGACAACAATTACAAGATCATGGACTTCATTCAGGCAATCGCAGACGAACACGTCTACCTCTTCGACGGCGCGATGGGGACGATGCTCTACTCCAGGGGCGTCTTCATCAACAAGTGCTACGACGAGCTGAACGTGCGTAATCCGGAGATCGTGCTGGACGTCCACCGCCAGTATGTAAAAGCCGGCGCCGAGATCCTCGAGACGAACACGTATGGCGCGAACCGCGTCAAGCTCCGCGGCTTCGGGATTGAGGACGAGCTGCGCGAGATCAACGTCCGAGCCGCGGAGATCGCGCGTCAGGCCGCGGGGGACCGGATCTATGTGGCGGGCGCGATCGGTCCTCTGGGGATTCGCCTCGAGCCGTACGGACCCACCGCAGTGGAGGAGGCCCGCGCGTTCTTCCGCGAGCAGGCTGAAGCGCTTCGCGATGGCGGCGTGGACCTCTTCATGTGCGAGACCTTCTCGAACGTGGCCGAGATCGTACAGGCCATCGCCGCCATCCGCGAGGTCTGCTCCCTCCCGATCATCGCCCAGATGACCATCGGCACGGACGGCCGCACGACGTTTGGCGACCTGCCGCGGACGATCGCGCAGACTCTCGATCGCGCAGGCGCCGACGTGATCGGCATCAACTGCTCTGTCGGCCCCGATCTGATGCTCGACTGGATCGAGGAGATGGCCACTGTCACGGCAAAGAAGCTCTCCTGCCAACCCAACGCCGGCCTGCCGCGCGACGTGAACGGGCGGCAGATGTACATGGCTTCACCTGAGTACTTCTCCAAATACGCCAGGAGGCTGATCCACAAGGGGGTCAAGTTCCTGGGAGGCTGCTGCGGCACCACCCCGGAGCACATCAAGATGATGGCGGACGCCGTGCGCCCGCTGTCGCCTCGTCGTCCGTTCGTGGTCGTGGAGCGGACGGTGAACGAGGGAGAGAAAGCTCCCGGTGTTGAGCCCATGCCGCTCGCGTCACGCTCGCAATGGGGCGGGAAGATCGCGCGAGGCGAGTTCGTCACGTCGATCGAGATCGTGCCCCCGAAGGGTCCCAATGCCGATGCCATGATCCGCTCGGTCGAGTCGATCAAGGCTGCAGGTGTGGACGCTGTGAACGTTCCCGACGGTCCGCGCGCCCAGAACCGCATGGGTGCAATCGCCGTCTCGGTGCTGCTGCAGCAACGCGTCGGCATCGAGCCCGTGCTGCACTACTGCTGCCGCGACCGCAATCTCCTGGGCATGCACTCCGACCTTCTGGGCTGCGCCGCGCTCGGGGTGCGGAACCTGCTGCTCATCACCGGCGACCCCCCCAAGATGGGACCCTATCCGGAAGCGACGGCGGTGTTCGACATCGACTCGATCGGGCTGACCAATATGGTCAACCTCATGAATCACGGCCTCGACCTCGGCAGCAACTCGTTCGGAGAGCCGACCTGCTTCACCATCGGGGTTGGTGTGAACCCTGGCCACCTCGATCTCGACTACGAGCTGCGTCGTCTGGAGTGGAAAGCAAAGGCTGGCGCCGAGTACGCAATCACGCAGCCGGTGTTCGACGTGGAGGTGCTGGAGAACTTTCTGCACCGCATCGAGTCCCTGAAGCTGCCCATCGTCGCCGGCATCTGGCCGCTGCTCTCCTACCGAAACGCACAGTTCATGAACAACGAGGTGCCGGGCGTGTCAGTGCCGGAAGACGTGATGGAGCGGATGCGCGTCGCCAGCGAGAAGAGCAAGGAGCATGCGCTCCGCGAAGGCGTCACCATCGCGCGCGAGACGCTCGAGCGCGTACGCAACCGCGTCGCCGGTGTGCAGGTGTCCGCACCGCTCGGCCGAGTCGATCTGGCGCTGCAGGTCTTCGAGGGGATGACCGCGGCGCGCGCTTCGAAGTAGTGCGGCGTGAGCAATCGTTGTCGGTTGGCTGCCGCTCAACCTTCGGCCGAACGAGTGACCTCCTGTGGGGGTCCCGCGCCCCGGTGGGATCGCGCTAACGCGCTCAACCACCGGCTATTTGCCCTCACGCCTCCAGCGTGCAAACCCGAACCAGCACCCAGCACCCAGCACCCAGCAACCCGCAACCAGCAGCCGGCAACCAGCAACGAAACCCTCACCGCCGGCGGATCACGGCCAGCGACACGTCGTCATCGGGGACGCTGTGTCCCATGAACGTACGCCATTCGCCCAGGATGGCGTCTACGAGCGTGGATGCCGGCGCCTCAGGATGCCAGCCGGCGATCACTTCAACGTACTCGTCCCCAAACTCTCGATCAGACAGGTTGCGTGCTTCGGTGAGTCCGTCGGAATGCAGGAGAAGGCGCTCGCCGGGAGCGAGCAGTCCGTGTACGACGTCCCATTCCAGGTTTGCTTTGACTCCGAGGGGGTAGGCCCCGCGGCCGATGCGTTCCAGGACGGCTCCGCCTTTACCGATCTTGAGCGCGGGTGGATGGCCGGCGACCGTGGCCAGGTAGCGGCCGTCCGGCTCGAACAGGAAATAGCAGCACGAGAAGAATGAGCGCGAGCCACCGGTGCGGCAGAGGATGCGGTTCAGCGACGCGATGATCGAAGCTGGCGATGGATCGGCGTCGAGCTGGGTGCGGAAGGCAGCGTGCGCGACGGCCATCACCAGTCCCGCGGCCATCCCGTGCCCGGAGGCGTCGCCGAAGAGCACCGCAACGCGGCCGTCGGGGAGAGGCACGAAATCATAGATGTCGCCGCCTACGGTGTTCGCGATTCGATTGAACGCGGCGATCTCCCACGACTCCGTGAGGGGCATCTCATGCGGAATGAGGCTGGCCTGCAGGTCGCGCGCGAGCTGCAGCTCGTCGCGGAACTTCAACTTGTCGAGCAGCTCCATCGCCAGCAGCAGCACCATCACGAGGAACGTCGCAGCGATCTCCGTCATGACCCAGAACGGAGGCTCCTCGAGCTGCGAGGCGAGGGAGGCCAGACAGACGAAGAAGGCGATGAAGGAGAGCGCGAAGAGGATCCGCCGATGTGGCGCCAGCCGCTTGGCGAGCCCGTAGAGAATCGCGCTGACGGTCCATATCCAGCGGCGCACCCGCTTCGGGTCCTGCTCGATCGCCGAACGATGCTCGGCCATGAGCATCTTCCTGGTCTCGGGCCACTCCAGCGCGTACAGACTGGCCACGTCGTCCGAGCTCAGGGACGTGAACGTGTTCTTACCAAGGTCCAGCCAATCCCGGATGCGGGCCACGCGTCGATTGTACGGACTCCGGACTCAGGGGTTGCGAATCGACGAGACTTCCCGCGGAGTGCGCACGATCATCGCGAGCACGCCGGTGCCGAGGAGACCGATGATGAGCAGGAGCAGACCTCGTCCCGAGGTGTGATCCTGCTGCTCCGGTACGGCGGCGGCGGCGGGTGCCGGGGCGGATTGCGCAAGCGGCAATACCGGAGGTGTGCTGATCCGGAGAGCCGCCATCATCGCGTTGGGATTCGGAACCGGAACCTCCGCGACTGGCTCCTCGGCAGTCGAGGAAACGGTCGCGGCGACAGCGTTGATCCTGGACGCTGTTCCTGCCCCGGCCATGGGTGTGGAAAGGGCACTCTCCGGCTCGATCACAGCCCGTGACGGCGTCACCGAGGGCGACAAGGGCTGGAGGGCGACGATGCCGCTCTCTGCCTGTGCGAGGAGAAACGCCCGTGTCTCGCGGCTCGGATAAAACACGTTTCCACGCGAGTCGACGATGCGCTCCTGCGCGATGACCTCCGGGAACGTCGGATAGGCTCGCGCGAACCGCCCATACATTTCTTCTCCGTAGAACGCCCCGCCCGGATCGGTGACGGAGTACGTCCAGAGCTGGTGCAGAGCCCGGAACGCTTCGACCGGCTTCGCTTGGTACAGTGCGTCGAAGGTGGCAAAGTCGTTCGCACGAGCAGCTGTGGCGAGAGGCGCCCCACCGGCAGTGACGAGTGGAGTCTCCTGCGCAAAGAGCCGACCCGCAGCGAGTGCGACGATGATGACCACTACACGGATCCGCACGCAATCCTCCCCGGCCTGAGCCATAAGACCCGGGAAGTCTAACGCAGAAGGAACCGGATTACTGGCGGGCTGAAGCTTGCCGACCCAGGACCCGTGCGGTGTCGATCAGCTCCTGGATGGTCGTCTGATCCTTACCGCTCGACTGCAACAGGACGATGCGGATCGCGCTGCCGACCGGGATGACGGTGTTGGCCGGCTCCGCGTAGAACCGCTCGAGGCCGGAGACCAGTTCGAAGCCGGAGACCTTGCCAGCCGTTGAGCTTTGCCGCTCAGTGCGCACCGCGAGGCTGGCACAGGGGGAGGCGGGACCGGCGGTAACGTCGATCTTGTCGAGTGCCTCACGGTACCCCTGCGCGAACCCGATCGCCCAGAAGAGCTTTTCCGTGCTGCTGAGCCGAAGCCACTGGTCGCCGTTGTCTGGAGGCGTGATCTCGGGAGTCGTGGCACGTTGGGCGTAGCCCGCGGTGGCGGTGAGAAGCAGAGCAAGCCCAAGGACAATATTTTTCATTGGCGCACCTTTTCGCATGTGAGGCTGCGTAAACCTCTCGCGATTCTAACCAAATTGTGGGGAATGACGGAAGAGTGATTGCGTCGGAGGCAGTCTTCACGACTTCTCAGTTGCGTGCGCCTTCGATTTTTACGCGGTAGCGCTGGACGTCCGGGGTGATCTCGATGAACGGCAGCGCGGCAGCGAGCTCGCGCTTTGCTGCGCCGTAATCGGCAGTCTCGTAGAGCGTCACGGCGATGTAGTAACGGTAAGCCTCTTCGCCCGCCCGCAGTGCGCCCAGGCGGCGGAAGGCGGTCAGAGCCGGAGCAAAATCACGGGCCCGGTAGAGACCCTCACCGATGCGGATGAGGCTCGCGCGATCGAGGCTGGCCACGGTGAGGAGCTCGCGATAGACCCGCTGCGCCTCGGTCAGATTCGCGGCGGCCAGAGCGCGCTCCCCGGCGACGAGGCGCGAAGGCACGTCGACGACGCGCACGGCTTGCGGAACAGGTTGTGCCTGTACAGGTTGCGGCTTTGGCGCGGCCATCTTCGGTGCGACGACCTTTGGCGGATCGGTGCGCTGCGGACGTGCAGCAACTTTCGGCGGATCGATGCGCGGCTGCGGCTTTGCCTGTGTCGGTGCAGGTTTCGGCAACACGGCCTCCGCATTCTCGACGAGCTTCGGGGGATCTTTCCGCGCGGGTTCTGGAAATGGAACGGTTCGGGTGTCCTGCTGAGGCGTGGGACGCGCCGCTCCGCTGCCCCGTTGTGTCTGCGCGGGAGGAATGACGGGTGCCCGGCCCGGCGAATTTGGCGGCACGATTGCGGGCGGGCCCTGCCGCGGTGCCGTCGAAGAAGGCGGTGGAGACATCAGCGTTGCGGCGTCCGCGGAGCTCAGTAGTTTCCGCGCGACGGTCCCGAACTCCGCTCGGACTGCGGCAGGCAGACGCAGGGTCGCGAACTTCCGCTCGACCCCCTCGGCGGTCACGACACGCAGCGCGGAGCGGCGGGCCTCCTCCGGCTGTCCGAGCCTGTCGAATGCCACAGCCAGATAGGCCTGTGCGGTCTCGTAGTGCTCGATGGAGTCGATGAGGCCGAACGCTGCCAGGCGCAGGGGCGTGACCGACGTATCGAAACGGCCGGCGTCCACCTCCGCGGTTCCACGACGGAGGAGCTCCAGATAGAAATCCGTAGCCGTCGAGGCCAGCGCGGGCACGCTTGCCGAAAGCAACAGGAGAAGCAACGTCGTGAGACCGATTTTGCGCATGCCCGCCTTGAAAGCGTTTTAGATCCATTCCCCATCCGCCAGTCACGGCGGACGGTTTCGTCCACAGGTTCCATTGGATGATGTCACACCTCGCTCCGAGTCGCGAGGAAGAGGCCGCCGGAAATGCTGTACCATCGCCCCAACCCGTGAGCAAGAACATCGTGATCGTCGGAGGAGGGCTGGCAGGCCTGGCCGCGTCGATCTACCTGGCACGGGGCGGCCGCACCGTCACGGTCTTCGAGAAACGCCGCTACCTTGGCGGCCGGGCCATCACCCAGCTTCGCCAGGGCTATCGCTTCAACCTAGGCGCGCACGCTTTCTATCGTGGTGGTGCCGGAGCTTCGGTGTTGCGCGAGCTCGGGATCCCCGTGCGCGGCGCGGTGCCGAAGCCCAAAAGCATCGCGTTATTGAAAGGCCAGGAGCACCGGCTTCCAACGGGTGTGCTGTCGTTGCTCACGACGTCGCTTCTCTCGTTGCGCGGCAAGCAGCAACTCGCCACCGCTCTGGGGCGGATCCGGTTTGATCGTGCGCAGGCCGGTGCGATGACCGTCGCGGCGTGGCTGGGCGCCAATCTGACCGATGCGCGCGCGCGGGGGGTGCTCGAAGCGCTGCTGCGCCTGGCGTCGTATTCCGATCACGCGGACAGCGCTGCGGCCGCACCGGTGCTCGAACAGATGCGCGTGGCCCTTCGTGGAGGGGTGCTCTACATCGATGAAGGATGGCAGCGCATCGTCGACTCGCTGCACAGTACCGCTGTTTCCGCGGGAGTGAACTTCATCAGCAGCTCGCGCGTCGTTGGCATCGACTGCGAGGGCGGCCGAGTCCGCGGCGTGCATCTGGGTGGCCTGGAAATGGATTCCGACCGGATGGACACGCAGGCGATCGCGTACCCGCTGGCGAATCCGGATCATGGGAATGGTGCACCGCTCCCCGCGGAAACGGTCCTGCTTGCCGTCGACCCTGGAACCGCCGCCGAGCTCGCTGGTGCGGCCGCGGAGGGGTGGCCTTCCTCACGACCCGTCACCGCCGCCTGTCTCGACGTGGCCCTGCGCTCGCTTCCTCAGCCGAAGCGGACGTTCGCACTGGGTGTGGACCAGCCTTACTACTTCGCCGTGCACTCTGCCTGGGCGCAGCTCGCTCCGAAAGGAGGCGCGCTCATTCATACGGTGAAGTACCGCAAAGAGGAAAGCGCCACCAACGTGGAGATCGAAGGCGATCGCATCAGGCGAGACGCGATCTCGGCTGGCGACGAGAGTGCCCTCGAAGCGCTGATCGACCGGATGCAGCCCGGCTGGCGCGACGTCCTCGTGCACCGCCGCTTCCTCCCGTCCATGACGGTATCCAACGCCCTCGTGACGCCTGCTGCGCCGCGGCCGAGCGCGGCGACCAACGTGCACGGGCTTTACCTCGCAGGCGATTGGGTCGGCGACGAAGGCTTGCTCTCAGACGCCGCTTTCGCGAGTGCGCGCAGCGCCGCCAAAGCGATCCTGGCGTCATGATCGCCGTCTATGCGGCGGTTGTCAGTTGTCAGTTGACTGCGCTTTCTCGCACTTCGGTCAATGACCTGGTGGAGCGTGCGTTGACACCGAGGCTGTGGCCGGCGACCCATTGTCGGCGCTGAAGCTCGGAAGAAGCATCCGGGAAGTCACACCGCAACGAATCCGCGCGAGAGATCTCTCCGTGCAACCTGGTCACGATCCGCCACCTGCAGACGCAACGCGTCGCGCAAACTGTCGGGCAACATCGGTCGACGGTCTTTGTATCCCTTGCCCTGCCGCAGGACGAGCAGGTTGGCCGCAAAATCAACGACCGACGACCGCCGAAGCTGCGCTACTCTTCCATTGCTTCATGAAAGGGTAATCTCTGTGGAACGCATCCACCTGGGCGCAATACCGCTGACTGCGGCTTTCCTCGTGTTTCTTGTCGCTTCCCCCCCGCCCGCCAGGGCGCAAGGGGACCATCAGCATCACCACGACCGTTCAGGGGAACTTGGTCCGGTCAATTTCTCCGTCTCCTGTACCCAGCTGGCCCAGACGCAATTCAACCGCGCGGTCGCGTGGCTCCATTCGTTCGAGTACGAGGAAGCGGAAAAGGCCTTCGCCGCAGTAACTGTCACGGACCCCCGATGCGCCATGGGCTACTGGGGCATCGCGATGAGCAACTACCATCCCATATGGGCACCGCCAAACGCCGCGGAGTTGCAGAAGGCCTCGGCAGCCATAGAAAAGGCTCGTGCCATTGGCGCGCGAACCGCGCGCGAGCGGGCGTTCATCGCGGCGATCGATGCTTTCTACAAGGACTCTGACAAGCTCGACCATCGTACGCGCTCGCTCGCATACAGCGACGCGATGGCGGGGCTTCACCGCCGCTACCCGTCAGACCGGGAGGCCGGTGTTTTTTACGCGCTGACGCTCGTCGCAAAAGGAATGATGGCGAGCGACAAGAGCTACACCAACGAAAAGAATGCCGCTCAAATTCTGAACCGCGTTCTGGCGCGCGAGCCGAAGCATCCCGGTGTTACCCACTACCTGATTCACGGTTATGACTATCCGGAGCTGGCGCATCTGGCACTACCGGCGGCGCGAAGTTACGCCAGGATTGCTCCTGCGTCGGCTCACGCTCAGCACATGCCCTCGCACATCTTCACGCGAATGGGGCTGTGGCAGGAAGCGATCCGCGCGAACCTGGACGCCAGGGCATCGGCTAAGGCCCATGCGGTGAGAAACCGGATGCCCGGCGCGTGGGATGAGCAGCTTCATGCGATGGATTACCTCGCCTATGCCTACCTGCAAGGCGCACAGGATAAGAAGGCGGCGGGCGTACTTGATGAGTTGTCCAGACTTCGGAGAGTTGATCCACCAAATTTCAAAGTCGCCTATGCCTCCACGGCCATCCCCGCGCGCTTCGCGCTCGAACGACGACGGTGGAGCGAGGCCGCAGCGTTGACGCTGCCGACGAATCTAGAGGCGTTCCCCTGGCAACGCTTCCGGTGGGCGGAAGCTCACATCCACTTCGCGCGTGCTGTTGGAGCGGCACGCACCGGTGATACGGCCTCGGCGCGCAAGGAAGTCGCGACATTGACTGATATCCGTCAGACCCTCGCCGAAGTCAAGGGCGATTACGATTGGGCGGGACAGGTCGAGATCGAACGCCAGGTTGCCTCGGCCTGGCTGGCGCATGCGGAAGGTGCCCGGGATGAAGCACTCACCCTGATGCGCGCAGCGGCGGCGCTGGATGACGCGACGGACAAACATCCCGTCACACCCGGTGCGCTTCTTCCGGCGCGCGAACAGCTGGGGGAGCTACTGCTCGAGCTCGGGCAGCCGGCGGCAGCCTTGCAGGAGTTCCAGGCCTCGCTCCTCAGCGCCCCCAAGAGATTCAACGGCCTTTACGGCGCGGCACGAGCGGCCGAACTCGCGGGAGATCGGAAAAATGCGACGGCCTATTACGGGAAGCTCATGGAACTGTGTCAACTGGCAGATGCCGTCCGGCCGGAGATCGAAGAGGCCAGAAACTTCATCGCCGGCGTGAGCGTCAAGCGACCGGCGACGACACAGTAGCCGAGGCACCGGACAGGCGACCCGACAGCCCGTGTACCGGAAGACGGGGGCCGATCTGATGGACAGGCTCAATTTCAACCTCGGATGAAACTGATTCTGGAGCTCCAGAAGAGGCGAGACGCGCACCTTGCCGCGCCCGAGAGCAGCGAATCATGGGATTCGCTGGACAGAAAGGTGTTCAGGGCCGATTGAACCGACGCATCGTCGTTCGTCCGGAAGCGGGCGTAGAGTTGCCGGAGGCTGCCGCCTGGTATCGAAGTAAGTACCCCCGGTGCTCGCAACATCCTTCCGATCAGAGGTACGCGAAACGATCGCTCGCGTTTCGGAACGACCCGCCTCGTTTCCGGAGATAGCAACTGGGATACGTACGTGGACAGGCGGTCTCCGAAGCGGAGCGCGCGCTGAGCCGCGCACGTGCGGCGCTGACGTGAGACGGGGTGTTCGAAGAGCGTCGCTATGAGCTAGTCGTCTGATGGCTCGTGGCGGCCAGAGGGGCCCCCTCATCCGCCTTCGGCACCTTCCCCCCCTCACGGGGGAGAAGGATCTCGATGGGGGAGGGTGTCGCGAGACAGCGCGCTGGCGGCTCATTTCCTCCGATCATCATGGAGCCCGTCGGCAGACAGTCCGCGCGCAGCAGGCTGACCGACGAAGTTTCTGCCAACGTCGTCGAGCACCTCAATCGTCCCCAGGGGTCGTGTGGCCGGCCAGTGCTTTCCAAACGAATCGCGCGCGGCGGGTAAGATCGGCGCCTCATGAGTGTGAGTAAGCGCGAGGGTATCGCGCTCGTCGTGCTGGCGATCATTTCGGCCGCCATCTTCTTCAGCTCACTGGACCGCGTCTGGCCGCTCGCCGACTTCGCCGTCCATGAGCCGCCCGTGCGGGTGATTCCGGAGGCCAGGCGTTTTCTGGCGCAGCAGGGCGTTGACGTGCGCGAACACGCAGCCGTGAGCGCAGTGCGAGCCGATACGTTCGCGCTCGACTACGCGACGCGCGCGCTCGGCATCGAGACCACGCAGAAGCTGATCGGAAGGGGCGAGCCGCTCTACGTCTACGAGGTGCTCTTCAAGAAGCATGGCGACCCGGACTCGGTGTGGGTCGAGCTGCATCCGCGACGCGGCGTGATCGGCTGGGGCCGCACGGTGCAGGACGTGCCTGACGCCCGGCGAGGCAGTGTGGTGCAGCGTCGCACGCAGCGGCGCGGCCCGCTCGAACGGTTCAACCGACCGTTCCACCACTGACGATCTTGATACTGCCGATGGCGCCGTCGAGATGCAGCGTGCCGCCCTCCGCAACGTTGAACCCCTTGCGGATGACGTCGTCCGCCGTGAGACCTAAGGCAGCGAAGACTGCGACTCCGAGAACGAGCAAGCGGTGCATGAATCCTCCCGTTTGTCTGGCGGGAAGGTGCGGCGGTCGGGCGGTCTCCCGCCAACCGCCCACTGCCACCTGCCAGCTGATCTTCTTACGCCACGGAACGCGAAAAGTTTGAAGTAAGATCCGCCCGCCATGCCGCCGATCGACGAAGCTCTGTTCAAGCTGGCCATGTCCCACTTTGCCAGCGGAGTCACCGTGGTGACGACCGCGCACGAGGGAACGAATCACGGGATGACCGTCGCCTCGTTCGCGTCGCTCTCGCTGCACCCGCCCCTGGTGGTGATCTGCATCGAG
>JANMSA010000151.1:0-2996 GCA_031388865.1 Acidobacteriota bacterium
GATCGAAGCAGCGGTGCCTGTGCTGCTCGGCCTTCCCGGTGACGCGGTTGCACCCGCTCCCCAGGGTCAGCTCGGTTTTGGCGGAACCTATTTTGCGACGAACGGGAAAGAAAACGCGATAGCAGCGGTCCTCAAACAGGGGTGGGTGCGCGCATCGTTCGGTCCGGTTGCGGTACGCGCGGGAAGGTTCGAGCTCATCGACGGCGCCGAGGTTGCTCCCAAGGACCCGGTCCTCGCTGAGATGAAGCGCACTCGCATCGCGCACCGCCTCATCGGCAACTTCGGATTCACGCATGTGGGGCGCAGCGTCGACGGCGCGCAGCTGACCTGGCAGATGACGCCCGCAAATCACGTGACGGCGGTTGCGTTCCGGCCGACCTCAGGCGCATTTGACGTGAATGCCAATCGACAGCTCGATGTCGACATGCTCTATGTAGCGGCCACTCACACGACCTCTTCGATGGACGCGCGACTCTTCGCGATTGGCTATCGCGATGGTCGCAACGTTGTGAAGACCGACAACCGGCCGCTGGCCGCTCGACGTGCCGATACGGAACGCGTCGAAGTCATGACGTTCGGCGGACACTACCTGCGCACTCTTCCGGTGGCGGGCGGCACGGCCGATATGATTCTGTGGGGGGCGCTGCAGACCGGAGATTGGGGATCGCTCGATCATCGCGCCGGCGCCGCAGACATAGAGCTGGGGTGGCGACGGGGAGCAGCGGCCTTTCGTGTTGGGGCTTTTCGCAGCAGCGGCGATTCCGACCCGGCCGACCAGCGTCACGGAACGTTCTTTCAGGTTCTTCCCACCCCTCGTGTCTATGCCCGCTTTCCTTTCTACAACGCCATGAACAGTGGCGACGTCTTCGCCACCGCCGCGTACAAGGCCACGCCGAAGCTCACCCTGAATTCCGAGCTGCATCGCCTGAGCCTGAACGAATCGCGCGATCTCTGGTACAGCGGCGGCGGCGCCTTCGAGGACGGTTCGTTCGGCTTCGCCGGGCGGCCGTCCAATGGGAACAGCGCTCTGGCTCACGTGATCGACATCGGCGGAGACTACGCGCTCACGAAAAAAACGACTGTCTCCGCCTACATGGCCCTGGCCCGCGGCGATGCGGTGATCAACGCGATCTACGCGGACAGAAACGCTGCACTTGTGTATCTCGAGCTCACGCAGAGGTTCTGAGCACACGAATCCGTTTCAGATCCTCGATGGGATTCGTGAAAGTCAGCGAGAAGTCGCCTTTCTGCCCCGGCCAGTCGCCGATTTGTGACCCCGGGCACATCGCTTGGTGAGCAACGGCCGTGCACCGAGGTCCGGCTGGCCGTATGGTTGCGCTCGGGAAACCCGCATGCGCCCTCACGACGAACGGCAACTCACCGCGGACACCACGCTCCCGAGCTCCGCTTCCGGGCGGTCGCACGAGGAGCGTTCGCCCCGGAATCGGCTTCGAACCCCGAGTACCCCGAACACAGAATCCTGAAACACCCTGAGAGAGAAGTGACTATGAATATCGTCCGTCGCACCATCGCAGCGGCTGGCAGGCACAGGTTTGCCCTTCCGGCGTTCTATGCGATCACGGTGACCACGGCGGTGCAGGCCGTGAATGACGTGGCTCTGACCCTTGGCAAGGAAGTGATCGCCGAGGGAGTCGAGTGCGAGGAGCACGCGGCAGTCCTGCGGGAGATCGGAGTCGAGCACGGCCAGGGATTCCACTGGGGCCAGCCGAGCGGACGTCTGGACCGGCACGGCCTGGGCGCGGGATTCGCAGTTCCCCACGAAAGCAGCGGCGACGACGGCATCGCCCCTTCCGTGTCAGGCGCCGGCACGACCCGCTCATCCCCTCTTTGGCGCGAGCGCGAACCGGGAACGCCTCCGCGGGCGGAGACACCGTGAGAAGCCTGCCGATCGGTCCGCACAAACGAATCACGATACAGACGACTGCCCTGTATGTCGTTTTCGCTTACGCGACCCTGGCAATCATCGCAATTGTCACGCATGCCATTTTCATGAACGCGCCAGCGTTCCGAACGTGGGAGATCGCCGAGGACGTATTTCTGTTCGGCATCACGGCGTTGCTTCTCCGTACTGTGCTGAAGGGTGCTTCGATCAGCCTTCGTCGATACATCCTGCTCGCCGAGCATTCCGGCGAAATCGCCCTCTTCGTCGGGCCCGACAAACGAATCATTGACGTCAACGAAGCGGCTACGCTCGCGTACGGGTACACCCGGGCGGAGCTGATCGGCCTCCCGCTGGAGGCGATCTGCCGAACCGACGAATGGGCGCTGTCCGATCTGGCCGTGACGAGCGGCGCGAGCGTGGCCGTGGAAGCCGAACACGATCGCAAGGACGGCACGCGATTTCCGGTCGAACTCAGCGCCGTCTCTGCGGATATCGACGACGAGCGCTGCCTGCTCGTTCTGGCGCGCGACGTCACGCCGCGCAGGCGCCGGCAGGCGTTCGAAACATTGATCCACGAGATCGACCGCCGCATTCTGAGAAATGAAAGGCTAGACGAACTGCTGGCATTCACCTGTTCGGAGATCGCCCGTCTGTATGAGTATCCGCTCGTGCAGCTCAGCTTGAAGGGAGAGGATGGGCGGGTCACCATCCGGCAGGGCGCCGGCCACTGCGCCGATTTCCTGGAAGACATCGAGGACCGATGGGATGACACTCCGGGTGGACGCGGTCCGACGGGAACCGCCATCCGAACCGGGGAGATGCAGTGGCGGGAGCTCGGGACCGACCCGCAATTTCTGCATTGGCGTGAGCGGGCACTCGCAAGTGGGCTGTCTTCTGCGCTGGCCATTCCACTGGTGGTCCATGAGCGCGTTCTAGGCGCCCTCACGATTTTCATGCGCGTTCACACGGAGATCGATCCCGAAACCACGACGGACCTGATCGCCTTCGCCGACCAGATCGCCATCTCGATTGCCGCCGCATGGGATCAGCGCAAGATCATGCTCCACCTTACGGCTCTCGAATCGGCCGCGAA
>JANMSA010000153.1:0-1795 GCA_031388865.1 Acidobacteriota bacterium
ACCGAGGAACTGACGCAGAACGTCCGTTCGCTCGGCTTCGACTTGGACGATCTCGTCGCGCAAAAAAAGCTCGCGATGGACTTCGTGCGGGTCGAGCGGCATGAGATCGAAGAGACTGGCGAATATGACCTGGAGGGGCTGTTTGTCCGCCTCAACTACGCGATCGACTCGGTCGGCGCGAAGCGGGTCGTGCTGGACACCATTGAAACGCTCTTTGGCGGTCTGTCCAATGTCGCCATCCTGCGCGGCGAGTTGCGCCGCCTGTTTCGTTGGCTGAAGGACAAGGGCGTGACCGCTGTCATCACCGGCGAGAGCGGCGAGGGGGGGCTCACCCGGCACGGCCTGGAAGAGTACGTATCAGACTGCGTCATCGTGCTGGACCACCGGGTGACGGATCAGCTGTCGACCCGGCGATTGCGGATCGTCAAGTACCGCGGCACCAGCCATGAAACGAATGAATACCCGTTCCTGATCGACGAGGACGGCCTCAGCGTCCTGCCCATCACGTCCCTGGGGTTGCAGCATGCGGCAAACTCAGAGCGGATTTCGAGTGGCATCCCCCGGCTGGATGCCATGCTCGGCGGCGAGGGTTATTACCGGAGCAGCACGGTCCTCATGTCCGGTACCGCCGGCAGCGGCAAGACCAGCATCGCCGCCCACTTCGCTGTTGCCGCCTGCGAGCGCGGGGAACGTTGCTTGTACTTCGCGTTCGAGGAGTCGCCCGGCCAAATCCTGCGTAATATGCGCTCCATCGGCATCGACCTGGAGCCGTGGATGAAGCAGGGGTTGCTGCGCTTCCACGCCAGCCGCGCAGCGATCCATGGCCTGGAAATGCACTTGGCGACCATTCACAAGTTGGTGCGCGAGTTCCAGCCCCGCGTGGTGGTCATGGACCCCATCGGGAGCCTGACCGCAGTGGGCAACCGCCGGGACGCCAGCGTGATGCTGACCCGACTGATCGACTTCCTCAAGATGCAGGAGATCACCGCGATGCTCACCAGCCTGACGAGCGGTGACGAGTCCATGGAGCAGACCAACGTGGATGTTTCCACGCTGGTGGACACCTGGCTGTTGCTCCGCGACCTGGAGCTGGACGGGGAGCGGAATCGGGTGATGTACGTCCTCAAGTCGCGCGGCATGGCCCACTCCAACCAGCTCCGCGAGTTCCTGCTGACCGACCAGGGAGTGGAACTGCAAAACGTGTATCTCGGCGCGGAGGGCGTGCTGACCGGCTCGGCTCGACAGACGCGAGAAGCCACGGAAAAAGCCGCCCGCCTGCTCCGACACCAGGAGGTCGAAGCCAAGCAGCGGGAGCGGGTACTGAAGCGCGAGGCCCAGGAGGCCCGGATCATCGCCTTGCAGAAGGAGTTCGAGGCGGAAGAAGAAGTGGCGAAACGGGACATCGACCAGGAACAGTCCCGTGAGGAAACCAACCGACAGGATCGGGATCGGATGGGAATCAGCCGCCAAGGCGACAAGGTGCTGATAGAGGACGAGCCGCCGGCCCGGTCGCACAAGGTACCCCGGGACCGCAAATGAACGATGCGCCGGAATTGTGGGACCTGCGGCTGTACGTGGCCGGACAGACGCCGAGGTCCGTCGCCGCCTTCGCCAACCTCAAGCAACTGTGCGAGGAACATCTGCCGGGCCGGTACAAGATCGAAGTGAACGACCTCCTGGAGCGCCCGCAACTGGCGGCGGGTGACCAGATCGTGGCGATCCCCACGTTGGTGAGGAAACTGCCCGAACCGCTGCGTAGGATCGTCGTGACATTATGAAGGGGGCATGGTGGAGA
>JANMSA010000199.1:0-6739 GCA_031388865.1 Acidobacteriota bacterium
AGCATCTCGAAGATCCGCCGGCCTACTCCGACATCACCATCGAGTTCGGCCTCGGCATGTCCGCCGGCGTCTATCAGTGGATGAAGGACGTGCTGGACGGGAACCTCTCTCTTCGGAAGAGCGGTGCGATCAGCGCTCTCAGCTTCAACAATAAGGTCGTGCGCAGGCTGGACTTCTCGAACGCGCAGATCACGAGGATCACGTTTCCAGCAACCAACGCCGCGTCAAAGAACGCGGCGACGATCAGGCTCACGCTCACCGCTGACTCGACTTCGATGTCTTCTCCGGGCAATACCTATCCCGGCGCGGGCGCGGCGAAGCCTGCGAAAAGGTTGCTGGCCTCAAACTTCACTTTTTCGATCAAAGGACTTGACACGTCCAGGGTCAGCTCGGTGGGGGAGATCGACATCCCGATTCCGCTCACGGCTCGTCCGGACGCCGCGTGTTCTATGTGCGAGCCAGTGATCCCGAAGATCAACTACCCGGACGTGTCGATCGTGGGAAGCGAGGCATTCGCAACGACCTGGTTCGCATGGCACCAGACCTTCGTCATCGCCGGGCAGCACGAGGATGCCGATGAGAAGTTCGGCACGCTCGACTATCTGGACAGCACGCTGAAAGGAACGCTCTTCTCTCTCAGTTTCACCGGCCTTGGAATCACGTCGATCAGCACGGACTCGGACACCATTGCAACCGTGCGCGCATCGATGTACGCGGAGAAGATCACGCTGACGCTCCTTCCGCCGCCGTAAACACGGCGAGTACCCGCCGGTCCTCGCCCTCAGTCGAGGGCGAGGTGCCCGAACTTCCCGCCGTCGCGGTCGCCGACTTCGACCGCGACGGCAGGGTCGATATCGCTCTCAGCGCGGAAGCAAACTGTGATCGGTCCGTGAATCGACACCGCTGCTCTGATACCGTCTAGCAATGGACAATTTCGCGAAAGCGATTCTTGCCATTCGGGACATGCGCCACGACGGCGTCATCTCCGAGTACGCGATCGGCGGCGCAATGGCGCTGATCTTCTGGTCGGAACCGACCGCAACATTCGACCTGGACGTCTTCGTGGTGCTGGAAGAGCCTGGCGCGTTGGTTTCGCTCGCAGGAGTTTATGAATGGGCGCGCACACGCGGCTATCCCGAGCGCGCGGAACATCTCATGATTGCAGGCATCCCCGTCCAGGTGATCCCGGCCCACAACGCTCTCGCCATGGAGGCCGTCACCAACGCAGCCGACCTCGACTACGACGGCGAGCCGGTTCGCGTGATCCGCCCCGAATATCTGATCGCGTTGTATCTCGAGCGGTTCGCGCGGACCCGCAAGCGATTGGAGCGCGTCGCGACACTTCTCGATGACGGGAACGTAGATCGCGACCTGCTGCAACGTCTGCTCGGGCGGTATAGTCTCGAGCTACCGCGGCCATGACCACGCGACAGGAAGCGCCCGACGCCATTCGAAAGCTCCGGGAGGGGAAAGAAGCTCTTCGTCGCGAGCGAAGGGCGATGACCCTCCCGGAAAAGGTGCGCCAGGTTGTGCAGCTTCAGGAGATCACGGTTCGGGCGTCCCGCTCCCGCGGTGGCCCGGCCGCGCACCAGATCGTGTGGCAGATCCGCGACGACGATTCTGACCGATGAACAATTCCTAACCGCGCCCCCATTATTTTTCCAGACGGGCTCGAGGCGCTTCCGAAATTTACGTGGCCTGGTGCGACCGCTTGTACCAGGCGAGAGTGCGGTCGTAGAAGCCGGTCCAATCGAACACTCCCAATATGCAGAAAAAGAAGAACCCCACCAGAGGTTCTCTGCGCGGACTCCGGATTCCGAAAAAGTCCGCGGTCATCAACCCGGCGAGCATCACCACAAGCCAGGTCGTTCCTGTTACCGCCCACCGGCAAACCAGCATCTTCTTGCGTTGCTCCGGTGCATCGTGGACAAAGAATCCGAAATACGTCGTGATCGCGAGAATCCAGAACGACGCGACGGCGTCAGCTCCATAGGCGTATGCGAAGTATGAATACGCTGCGGCGATGACGACGACCATTACGACGCGCAAGATCTTTGTCCACGACGGGCTGGCTTGAGCAAGGCGAGCCCACCGAGAAACGGGAACGCGTGGATGGCGAGGAACTCGACGACCAGCGCCTCGCTCAGCCGTTTGACATTGCGTGCAGCGAGCTCCGGAATGAAGAATGCCGCCAGACACGTCAAGGCCAGCACCAATTCGGGCGCAGCCGCTACGGCGTCGCGGCCACTGCTCATTCGTAGATCGTCGAGTGAGGCCACTGTGCCCAGCAATCATCGCTCAGATCGCGCAATAAGGCGGTGCCTGGTCACACTCATCGGGCCGGAGAAAGGCAGGCGATGAAGACGTCGATGCTGGTCATCTACAACGACTCGTATGTGCGACGGGGTGGGAAGTGGCTGATCGCCGACCGCAAGTCGACGTTCGTCACGCGCGAACAGGAAGAGGTCAAGTGAGAGCAAGGACCGTCGTCGGTCGGCAGCAGTGTCAGCCATCCCTCGCTCTCCACGGGATCCGGCGTCGCCGCTCCTGCCCGCCAAAGGCGGAGGCGCTGGCAGACAAACGAGCTGCTGGCGCTGGTCGCGATGCCGCTCGCGGTTGCGGCTGTTTCAGAAGTGACCGATGTGGCGATGGCCGATCTTGCAATCTCTTTCCGGTCATGCCATAACCGCAGGCCCGACCGGAGACCGCTTCCCTGCTCGCCCATTGTGTATCGCTGTGGATCGGCTCGTCCCTCGGTCGGGTAGAGAGGGCGTGCCTCAGGTCAGTCCTTCGACAGGGTCACCCGCTGGCGCTCTATTGCTATCGCACGCCGGCGGGTGTTCCGGAGGGGGTCGAAATCCGGGACGCCGCGGAGATCCTGCCTGAGGACCGGATCGTCAGGCATCACACGGGGAGCGTGGCCCTGTTTACCAACTGGTTCCGTTATGAGCTTCAGCGGCGGGATCTCGGGACGTGGCTCGATTGTGACGCCTACCTGCTCGCGCCTCTCGACGGTGAGTCTGCGCACCTTTTCGGTGAGCAAGAGCCCGGCTACTTCAACGGCGCTGTTCTCCGCATTGCGTCCGACTCGCCGATGCTTCGCGACCTCATCCGGCCATTCGAGGAAACGTCTGTGCCACCGTGGCTACCATGGAAAGCGCGCATGGCGGCGCGTTGGCGGCTTCGCTTCCACGGCCGCAGCGATGTCTCCAGAATGCCGTGGGGTTCTCTCGGTCCTGTCGCGCTCAGCTATGTTGCGAGAAAACATGGCTATGACCACCTCGCTCTGCCTCGCGACGTGCTCTACCCGGTGCGATGGCAGGATGCAGACTGGATCATCAATTCCCGGGTCGGGCTCGAGGATGTCATCACGGCCCGTACTGTCTCCGTTCACCTCTGGAACGAACGGATCAAGACCTTCAAGGATCTGCCGGCGCCGCCCGCAAGTTTCCTGGCCCGGCTCCAGGATGAGGGCGCGCCTTGAGCAGTCCGCCGCGCGTGAGCGTGGTGATGCCCGTCCACAATGGCATGCCCTATGTGGAGGAGAGCATTGAGAGCATTCTCTCGCAGACCTTCAGCGACTTCGAGCTGGTCATCGGCGACGACGCATCCACCGATGGCACCGCCGAGGTTCTGAAGAAGTGGGCGGAGAAGGACAGCCGGATCCGACTCCTGCGCTCTCATCAGAAGAGTGGTCTGGCCGCGGCTGCGAACTGGGTCGTTGGCAGTGCTTGGGCACCGTTGGTGGCCATCGCGCATGCCGACGATCTTTCGCGTGCGACACGCCTGGAACGGCAGGTCAATGTGCTCGAGGCTGAGCCGCACATCGATCTCGTGGGGACGTTCTGGCAAGGCATCGATGGAGCGGGGCGCAAGCTGCGACCGGGCAGTGCCTGGAGTGTCATCGATCGCTTTCCCTTCGCGCCGTTCTCCCATTCGTCGATCATGTTCCGCAAGACGAGCTTCGATCGCGTGGGTGGCTATCGTGCGGTCGCGGAGTTCTGGGAGGATCTCGACCTCTACCTGCGCCTGCTCAAGGACGGAGGCATCGCGATTCTGCCGGAGGAGCTATCGGTTGTCCGTTACTCCCCGATCAGTGAGCGACTGCGAAGCGCGCCAGAACGCGTGGAAGACGCGATCGACCTGATGCATCGCTCCATCGTCGCGTATGCACGTGAGGGTGACTATGAACAGTTGCTTATCAGCAGGCCCGCTCGCTTCACAGGCGAGAAGCTGAATCCGCTGACATTCGTATCCCTTGGGAACACCATGTTGTGGGCGGGCCGCCCGCCGGCGGTGTGGAGACGCATGCGCCGGCGTGCGCGACTCCGACCTGACCTGACCACGGCCAAGAGCGTGGCCTGGGTGCTATGGGGAGTGGCCAGTCCGCGCAGCCTCAAGCTGTTTCTCCGCGCACTACTGCACGTTCGCAACCTGATCATCAAACGCAGGGTCGGCGATGCTCCTCATGTCGAGTGGCATCCGCGCAGAGGGCCCCTGGTGTGACTATCCCGCGTCTGAGCGTGGTCATGCCGGTCTTCAATGCGTTGCCCTTTCTGGATGAAAGTATTCGCAGCATCCTCGGGCAGACCTTTCACGACTTCGAGTTCGTCATCCTGGATGACGGTTCAACGGACGGTTCGGGCGAAGCGCTGCGGGAATGGGCCCGTCGGGATCGGCGCATCCGCGTGATCGAGGGCGGGCGCAGGTTGGGACCCGCGGGCAGTTCGAACCGGGTCGTGCAGGAGGCACGGGCGCCGATCGTCGCTCGCATGGACGCGGATGACGTGGTGCTTCCCCACCGTCTGGAACGGCAGATGCACGTCCTGGCGCGAGCACCCGACGCCGTCCTGGTCGCGGGGTTGTGCGAGACCATTGACGCGCGAGGTCGCCGCACGCGCCGCGTCGATCGCAGCCGACTGCTGAGGGCATCGCCTTTCGCTCCCTTCAACCACGCCTCGGTCATGTTCCGCCGGGAGGCCTTCACGCTCGTGGGTGGCTATCGCGAGGCCGCCGCGAAATGGGAGGACGTCGACTTCTATCTGCGCCTCGCCGACGCTGGTCGCATGCTCGTGGTGAACGACATCCTCTTGCGCGTGCGTCACTCTCTCGTCAGCACGCGGCTGACCGACGATCCCCACGGGCTCGAA
Organism: Acidobacteriota bacterium; assembly: GCA_031388865.1. Taxonomy (GTDB): domain Bacteria; phylum Acidobacteriota; class Thermoanaerobaculia; order Gp7-AA8; family Gp7-AA8; genus QHVT01. The sequence goes on from JANMSA010000199.1 coordinate 5,151, forward strand.
CGGGCGATGGACCTCATGTATCGGTGCACGAAGGAATACATCCGCACGGGCAGCTACGAACGTTTGCTCCTTTCGGACCAAGAGGCAGGCGGGCAACACAAGCTCGTCCCACAGAGCTTCGTTGCCTGTGGTTCGGTGCACCTCTGGGCGGGCCAGTCCCCCCGCATGTTCCGGCGTCTATGCCGGCTCGGCGCGCTTCGCTTCGACGCTCCGTCGGCCCAGGCGCTGGTCTGGACAGCCTGGGCGGAACTTAGCTCTGTCACCCTCCGGGCCGCGCTCCGGATGATGCTCGCCGTCCGCAACGTTCGCGCCCGGCGTTCACTCGAACACGACTCAGTCGTGGAGTGGCATCCGCGGATCGCAAGCACCGGCGCGTTGGGGCGTCAGCCGTGATCTTGGATAAATATCGGCCCCGGGCGATCTATCGCCTTCGGCCCAGGCGCGCGGTGAAGCAGCCGTACCCGCGCATGCGCGCCTCGGGTGTTCCGGACATCAGGTTGCGGATCTCGCCGAAGAACTGCGCGTAGGTCGCCGGATTGGAGCGCGGCGTGCGGCCGATCGGTGACTGGTCGATGTCGATCACCTTGTCGATCAGGTCGAGGTGAGAGCAAGGACCGTCGTCGGTGTTCGCCCGCTACTCCAGACTACTGGCTCACAGCGACTTTTCCGTGGCCGTCGAAGCGCACCAGGACGCCGGTGTCCGTCGGCGCCGAGGCTCGACATCAGTTCCCGAGAGTAATGACGACGTTCCCCTTCTTGCGGCCGGTATCGACATACCTGTGCGCCTCCACGATCTCCTCGAATCGGTAGCGGCGGTCGATGACGGGCGTGAACTCCCCGCGCTCCGCCAGCTCGCCGAGTAAGCGGAGGTCCGACGCACTTCCGATCGCCGTGCCTCCGATCACCTTCCGGCTGTTTGTCAGCGCAATCCACGGAATGCTCAGCAGGTCGCGCATACCGCCCAGTACCATCAGCAGCCGTCCGCCCTCACGCAGTGATGCGCCACTTCGCGCAAAAGGCGCGGTCCCTGCGGTGTCGATGATGACGTCGTAGGTGCGGCCATTACGGGTAAAGTCCTCGGTTGTGTAGTCGATGACATTGTCCGCGCCGAGCGATCTCACCAGGTCGCCGTTTGCCGCACTGCAGACTGCCGTAACCTCCGCGCCGAAGTGCTTCGCGAGTTGCACGGCTGCAGTGCCGACTCCGCCCGAGGCGCCATTCACCAGTACGTGCTCGCCCGCGGTGAGCTTCGCTTTGCGAATGAAATGGAGCGCGGTCGTTCCTCCGAACGAGAGCGCCGCTGCTTCGCCGTGACCGAGGCTCGCTGGCTTGAGCGCTATTGCTGCGTTCTGCGACATGCACGCGTACTCCGCATGACAACCCATTCGGACACCGGGGAACGCGAACACCGCATCGCCCTGCTTGAACTTCGTGACGTCCTTTCCGACCGCGGTGATGACGCCGGAGAGTTCCGTCCCGAGGATCGGTTGCCGCGGTCCGGTGACTCCGAGCGCGAGACGTGCCAGCAAGCCGAATCCGGCAGGGACGTCGAGACTTCGAACGCGCCAGTCAGCCGCGGTGACAGTCGT
>JANMSA010000251.1:0-3052 GCA_031388865.1 Acidobacteriota bacterium
CTCTCGGCCACGCCGTTCTTCCTGAGCGGCTCAGGCTATCCGGAGGGCACGCTCTTTCCGTGGGTGGTCTCCGACTTTTCGCTGATCGACGCGATCGAGGCCGGCATCGTCAAGATTCCGCGCGTGCCGGTCGCCGATAACGCGATGCTCGGCGAGCAGCCGACCTACCGCGATCTGTGGCCTCGCATCCGTGAGGATCTTCCCCGTAAGGGACGTAAGGCTGGCGCTGTGACCGGTCCACCAAAGCTGCCGGCGGCGCTCGAAGGGGCACTGCACAGCCTGTACGGCCACTACGAGAAGTCGTTCCGCGCGTGGGAGCAGAACACGAATGCCCGCGCGCGCGGCTTGACGCCGCCGGTGTTCGTCGTCGTCTGCAACAACACCAACGTGTCGAAGCTGGTGTTCGACTGGGTTGCGGGGTTCGAGACCGGAAAGCAAAACGCCGACGGCACGCCGCTCGTCGCACCCGGCAGGCTCGCGGCATTCAACAACGAGCAGGACGGACGCTGGACCTCGCGCCCGAACAGCATCCTCGTGGACAGCCGGCAGCTCGAGTCTGGCGAAGGCATGAGCGCCGACTTCAAGGCCATCGCCGCCGCCGAGATCGAGGAGTTCAAGTCGGAGTATCGCGCCCGCTTCCCGGGGCGCGACGTCGAAGAGCTGACCGACGAGGATCTGCTGCGCGAAGTGATGAACACGGTGGGAAAGACCGGCAAGCTCGGCGAGCACGTGCGCTGCGTCGTCTCTGTGTCGATGCTGACGGAAGGCTGGGACGCCAACACCGTCACGCACATCCTCGGCGTGCGCGCCTTCGGCACTCAGCTCCTGTGCGAGCAGGTGGTCGGCCGCGGCCTCCGCCGCATGAGCTACGCGGTGAACGACAGCGGCCACTTCACCCCAGAGTACGCCGAAGTCTACGGCGTCCCGTTCTCGTTTATTCCGACGGCCGGCGCCGCCGGGCCCGTCGAACCGTCGCGCTCGACGCGCGTGCGCGCGATCGAAGACCGCGCGGCGCTCGAGATAAGCTTTCCGCGCCTCGCCGGTTACCGCCACGACTTCGCGACCGAGCGCCTCGAGGTGCGGTTCGACGACGACGCGAAGCTGGCGATTTCGACGGCTGACGTGCCGACCTGGACCCAGGCGGCGCCCATTGTCGGCGAGTCGAGCATCCATACGCTCGACGATCTGCGCCAGAAGCGGCTGTCCGAGGTCGCGTTTCTGCTCGCGAAGCTCACTATCGAGAAGTACTTCAGGCAGGACGGCGAAGATCGGCCGGAGCGCCCGAAAGAGCACCGCTTCGACGCCGAGGTGAAGTGGTGGGTCTTTCCGCAGATGCTCGCCATCACGAAGCGGTGGCTGGCCGAGTGCCTGACGTGCAAGGACGAGACGTTCCCCCAGCTCCTGCTCCTCGTGGAGCTGGCGCACGACGCGGCCGACCGCATCTATCGCTCCATTGTTGCGAGCGTGGAAGGGGCCGCCTCGCTCAAGCCGATTCTGCGTCCCTTCGACGTGGTGGGGAGCACGCGCTGGGTCGACTTCGACACGGCGAAGCCGATCTTCGAGACCGCGCCCGACAAGTGCCACGTCTCGCACGTGGTCGCCGACACGGGATCGTGGGAGCAGAAGCTCGCGCAGACACTCGAGAGCATGCCCGAGGTCGTGCGCTACGTGAAGAACCAGGGGCTGAACTTCACGATTCCCTACACGCTCAACGGCGAGGAGCGGCAGTACTTCCCGGATTTCATCGCCGTGATCGATCTCGACCGTGTGGGGTCGCCCAACGAAGGCCGCCCGGATTCGATTGTCAACGTGATCGTCGAGGTCAGCGGCGAGAACCGGAAGGACAAGGCGGCCAAGGTCGCGACCGCGCGCACGCAGTGGGTGCCGGCGGTCAACAACCACGGTGGATTCGGCCGCTGGGCGTTCGTCGAGGTGAGCGACCCGTGGGACGCGCAGCGGACGATCAGGGCGGCAGTGCATGACGCCCTGAGCTGCGCGTGACCTAACCTGTCACTCACCTGGCGTACAAAGAGAACATGGGGAAGAAGGCTCTCCGCCTCGACGAAATCGGCTACTGGTCCGAGGTCAAGCTCGAGATTGTCCGGAAGTACGCGGCGGCGTACTCGACGATCCTCTCCAAGCAGACCGTCATCAAGGGGCACGTTTATGTCGATGCGTTCGCCGGGGCTGGAACGCACATCTCCGAAAGGACGGGAGAAGAGGTCGCCGGGAGTCCGACGAACGCCTTGCGCATCACGCCTCCATTCTCTGAACTCCATTTCATTGACTTGGATGGTGTGAAAATAGCGGAGCTCGTGCGTTTAAGCGCGGGTGACAGGCGCGTCTTCGTGCACACCGGCGACTGCAACGACGTTTTACTGCAGGAGGTGTTTCCCCGATGCCGTCGGGAGGATTACCGGCGCGCTTTGTGCCTACTTGATCCATACAGGTTGAACTTGAAATTCGATGTACTACGCGCCGCCGGAGCGATGAAGAGCGTCGAAGTCTTCTACAACTTCATGATCATGGACGCGAATCGAAACGTGTTCATGCGCGACCCGACCAAAGTCGCACCAGAAGACGCCGAACGCATGGATTCAGCGTGGGGCGACAACTCATGGCGGTCAGCGGCCTACACCAAGAGCCAGGGTCTCTTCGGGGAGATTGAAGAAAAGGCTACAAACGAAGTGATTGCTGAGGCCTTTCGAGCACGTCTCCGGAGCATCGCCGGATTCGCGTACGTCCCGACTCCGATACCGATGAGGAACTCGAAGGGCGCCGTCATCTACTACCTGTACTTCGCGTCGCAGAACAAGACCGGCGCCAAAATCGTGGAACAGATCTTCGACAAGTACCGGAACAAAGGAGCCGTGTGATGGCGACCAGTTCTCATATCGAGTGGACTGAGGCGACTTGGAACCCGGTCACGGGGTGCGACAAGGTCAGTCCCGGGTGCGCGCACTGCTACGCCGAGCGCATGGCGCTGCGGCTGAAAGCCATGGGTCAGCGCAACTACGCCAACGGTTTCAAGCTGACGTTGCAGGAGTCGATG
>JANMSA010000261.1:0-1629 GCA_031388865.1 Acidobacteriota bacterium
CGGCGAGGAACGTGGCCGACATCGTCAAGTACTGCATCCGAAACCAGCTGATCGACCTCTGACGCGCTGGGAACTCCTAGGAGCCTGTCCGAGTAATCGTGATGGATGACCATGGGCTCGGAGTTTGAGGTGCGTTGTTCAATGAGATTTTCCAGGTTCGCGCCGGAATCGTCGAGACATGAGAGGCCTGCACGTGCGATGGACGCGGTTCGCGATCGAGAAATGGGTCGTCCCCGCGTTCTATCCAGTCGTCGCAGCGAGCTTCAACAGGTTGTGGGCCGTGCAGATCAAACTCCATTCGCCAGAGACCTTGTCGATCCCACGCATCAGAAATTGCCGGAAGCCTCGACCGTGCTTGATCTGACCGAAGACCGGTTCGACGACTTGCTTCCTCAATCGGTACCGGCTCCTCCGACCCGCCCGCTGGAGTTTCTCCCGCATGGCGTTGATCCGTGGTTTGTCTTGGACGTTTCCGTCGCGCGTCGCCGCGGCTTGGCCGTGCTTCTGGCGTCCTGTGGCAACGTAGCCTTCGATGTGACGACTATTCAGTTCTTTCAAGTTCCGTTCCGAGCAGTAGCCCGCATCCGCCGAAATTTCTTGCGCCTGACGACGCGTGTTGACCTTGATCTGCGCCACCAGCGGTGCGAGTTGTTGTACGTCCGTCGGGGCGTTCGTCAGGTGCTGCGCAACGATCACTTGGCTGTCCGCGTCCACCGCGATCTGGCCGTTGTAGGCCTGCACGAATCCATCGCCCGACTTCATGATCCGGCTCTCGGGATCGGTGAAATTCCGCTGAGCCTTGTCCTGTGGAACGCCGGGTGGATTCTTCGGAGGCCGGCCCCCTTTCGTCCCAGAGGGCTTTGTGTCGTCCGATTGCTTCGCCGCAGCGGCCTCCGCTTCCAGCGCCGCCTTCGCCTCCCGGATCTTCTCCAACCGCTTCTGCTTGTCTTTCACCCACTCCGGCAACTCATCGCCCGTGCAATCCGCTCCAAACTCCTCGTCTTCCTTCGCGTCGATCGCCTCGGCCTTCTCCAGCCACTCGTTCACGATCGCGGCGAGCTCCGGCTCGGTCTTGAGCATCCGCGCGTAGCTCATCGCCTTGTGCTTCGACGCGTTGGCCTTGATCTTCGTCCCATCCAACGCCACGTGTCCCAACTTCACCAGGCCTTGCTTCTGACACAGTCGAAGCACCTGACCGAACAACCCGCGCAGGGCTTCGAGATGCCGCTTCCGAAAGTCGCTGATCGTGCGGAAGTCAGGCTTCTGCATCCCCGTCACCGCCATGAAGTCCACCCGCTCGTGGCAGGCCTTCAAGATCCGCCGCGACGAATAGACCCCCTGGCAGTACGCGTACAGCACAAGCGCCGTCATCATCACCGGGTGGTACGGCGGATACCCCCGTTCCTCCGCGTACGTGTCCAGGATCGCCGTCAGGTCCAGCGATTCCCGGGTCGTGTCCCGGACAAAGTGCGCCAGATGACCCTCGGGCACGAAATCTTGAACCGACGGAGGGAACATCATCACTTGATCGAGATTCCAGTCGCGGTAGGTTTTCGCCATGCCGCATAGAAACCACAACGACGCCTGTCCGTCTACCTCAAAATTGGCAATTACTCGGACAGGCTCCTA
>JANMSA010000274.1:0-28149 GCA_031388865.1 Acidobacteriota bacterium
CCGGCTATTCGCCACCACGCCTCCGGCGTGCAAAGCCCGGTGGACACGGCGGGACAAATAGCCGGTGGTCTCGCGCGAAGCGCGATACCGCCGGGGCGCGGGACCCGTCCCTACCTTCCGCAGATCACGCCGAGCTGGCGCAGCTTCTCCGAATCTTCTCGCCTAAGCGCGCCTGCGGACATGCGCCAGCTCCAGTTGCCGTGCTCCTGACCGGGTGTGTTCATGCGCGCATCGCTGGCGAGGTTGAGGATGTCCTGCATCGGGACGATGGCCATCTCGGCGACGGAGATGTACGCGGCGCGGATCAGTCCCCACGACACGTCCTCCTCGCCGGAGCACCCGACATACGTGCGAACGCGCGCCTGCTCGTCTTCGTCTGCGTGCGCGAACCAGCCTCGCGCGGTGTCGTTGTCGTGCGTCCCCGTGTACACCACGGTGGCACTGTCATAGCGGTGTGGAAGGTGAGGACTGTCGTCCTGACCGAATCCGAACTGGACGATCCTCATTCCCGGGATCCCGATCGCCTTGCGCAACGCGTGGACATCCTCAGTGATGAAGCCGAGGTCTTCGGCCACGAGCGGGAGCTCGCCGAGGGCGTTGCGGATCGCGTCGAAGAGCTCCAGGCCGGGTCCGGGCATCCACCTTCCGTTCATGGCGGTGGGCTCTTCGCCGGGGATCTCCCAATACGCGGCGAAGCCGCGGAAGTGATCGAGGCGGACGATGTCCGCCAGCCGGAGGTTCGTTCGGACGCGCGCCACCCACCAGCGGAAGCCCGTCTCGCGCATCAGCTCCCACCGATAGAGCGGATTGCCCCAGCGCTGGCCGGTCTTGCTGAAGTAGTCGGGTGGGACCCCGGCCACCACCGTCGGACGGCCATCGTCTCCGAGCGAAAAGTACTGCTGATTGCTCCAGACGTCGGCGCTGTCGCCGGCGACGTAGATCGGGACGTCGCCCACGATGCGGATGCCGCGCGTGTGAGCTGCGTCGCGAACGATCGTCCATTGGCGGAAGAACAGCCACTGCGCGAACTCCCAGAAGCGCATGCCCTGTGCGCTTTCGTCGCGCGCTCGCGAAATTGCGGCTGGGTCCCGAGCCATCAGGGCGCGGTCCCACTCCCACCACGGCGCGCCTCCGGCGCTCTGTTTGAGCGACATGAAGAGGGCGTAGTCGTCGAGCCATTCCTGCTGCTCCGGAGCCTCGACGAACGCCTGCAGCGATGCCCGGAGCGAGTCGCTCGCGCGTGCCTCGAAGTGCGTCCAGGCCGTGTGCAGCAACCGGAACTTGTGATCGATGACGCGCTCGAACTCCACGTGATCAGCCCGGAACACTGGCGTGTGCTCCACGTCTTCAGGATCGAGCAGCTCGTCCTGCAAAAGCCGCTGCGGCGAGATCAGGAGCGGATTTCCGGCGAACGAAGAGAGACAGCCGTAGGGCGAGTAGCCGTAGCCTGGCGGATTGAGCGGCAGCACCTGCCACAACTTCATGCCCGCGCTTGCGGCCCAGTCGAGGAACGCGACGGTCTCGTCTCCGAGATCGCCGATGCCGTAGCGACCGGGGAGCGAGCTCGGATGCAGCAGCACGCCGGCGGTGCGGGGAAGATCGGTTGGCGGAGAGACGGACGTATGCATCGGGCGGGATCTCAGAGGCCGGTCGCCATGTTGAAATGCTGGCCGAGCGAGTCGAACAGCTGGAGCCAGCGGTCGCCTCCGGAGGAGGTTGCGATGACGGGCCGCACCGTGGCGCGCATGCGGAAGTAGATGTTCTGAGCGCGGCGCAGATCGACGTACATCTGCGTCTCGCGGACGATGGCGAGCAGGGTTTCCAGAATTTCCAGGCGATCCAGGTCATCAGGCCGTTCGCGGAAGCGGTCGGACGCGCGCTCGATGGCGGCCTTGAAGGCCAGGCGGGAGGTCTCGTCGACGGCCACGCCTTCTTCGCGCGCTTCCCGCAGCCGCGTCTCGACCTCGAGCACCGTCGGCGTCTCCTGCTCCAGCAGCCGGCGGATCTGCAGGTTGACGTCGAACTCCGCGACGGTTTGCAGAACTTTCGGGATCGGCACGCCCAGTCGTGTGTGGAAACGCATCAGCGGGTCATAGCGTTCGTGGAGCTGGCGGAACGCGGACTCCGCTTCCTCCAGCGTGGCCACGATCAGCTCGTTGAGAATGCGGCGCTGTTCGTCGCGGAAGAGGGAGCGGATGGAGATCGGCACCTCGCCGAAGTGGGTGTCGAGAAGGCGGATGATCGTCGGGAGCCCGCCCGGCTGCATCTCCGCTGTGAGCTCCCGCCGCACTTCTTCGTAACTGGAATCAGGCCGGAGCGCGCGCACCCCGCCGGTGAGCTCGGTCTCGCCGAGATGCAGCGCGGCCAGTTCGAACGATTCTGTTTCGTGGGTGATCAGCGAGCGTACGTCGATGGTGCCGACGGCCAGCCGCGTGCGGCCCGATTTGCGGATCTCGAAATCGCGGCGCACGACCTGGTAGCAGTAAACAGTCGTGTGATCGTCGAAGTTGTCGAACAGCGACAGCACCGCGTAGTGCGCCGCAACGCGGGCGAGATCGAGCCGTGCCGGAGCGACTTCGCGCTCATAGATCTGGCGGGCCGTGCCGCGCTCGGGAAGGTTGCTGCTGGCGGTGGAGATGCGGTCGAGGAACTCGGCCTCGAGGCGCCGCCCTCCCACCGTTTCGGCGAGTTGGATCACACGCGCCGCGTAGCTCAGCACCTGCACGGTCTCGATGCCGGAGATGTCGCTGAAGAACCACCCGCAGCTCGTGAACATGAGCATGGCGTTGCGCTGCATCTCCATGAGCTGGAGGATCGCCGGCACGCTTGCGCCTTCTGCCGCGTGTTTGGCGAGGAACCGGTCGACACTCCCTTCAGAACGATCGAGGATCACGTCGATGTAGGCTTCCCGTGCAGCCCACAGGTCTCGCAGCACGCGGGTGCCTTCGCGTTCGAAGACTTCCGTGACCTGATCGCGCAGCCAGTCCAGCGCGTTGCGGAGTGGAGCACGCCACTGCTGGTTCCAGCCGGGGCTCGAACTGGTGTTGCAGCCACAGTCGCTGCGCCACCGCTCCACGCCGTGCGCGCAGCTCCAGGCTGTGTTCTCGACGATCTCCAGCTCCCATTCGGGAGGATGCGCGGCGAGGAACTCTCCGTAGTTCGTCAGACGCACGTCGGCCCGCTCTTCGATCACGCGCAAGGCGTAGGCGAGGCCCATCTCTCCGAAGCGGTGGTGATGTCCGTACGTTTCCCCGTCCGTGGCGATGTTGACCAGCTGCGTATGCTCGCGAGTGTCGCTGAAGGCGCCGAGAAGGCGGTGAGCGAAGGTCTCCCCGCGAGCGAGGAGCTGCTCGAACGCAACCGCGCGGGAGATCGGGCCATCGTAGAAAAAGAGGGCAATGTTCGCGCCGGAGGGGAGGTTGCAGAGGTAGGGCACCGTCGGGTCGAGGTTGGCTGTATGCCACGCCTCGGTGCCGATGCGCCGCCAGCGCGCCGCCTGATGCGGCTCGAGGATGGTGTACTTCAGTCCCTCCGCAGCCAGTGCCTCGAGCGAGGCGAGGTCCACCGCGGTTTCCGGGAGCCACATCGCCTCCGCCTTGCGGCCGAAACGCTGTTCGAAGTCCCGCATCCCCCACCGGACCTGCGTGCGCTTGTCTCGATCGTTGGCGAGCGGCAGGATGATGTGGTTGTACGCCTGCGCAATCGCGCAGCCGTGCCCCGAGAAGCGCTCGCGGGAGAGGCGGTCCGCCTCGAGGATCGCTGCGTAGGTGTGAGGCGCGAACGCCTCCATCCAGCTGAGCAGCGTGGCGCCGAGGTTGAAGCTGATCGAGGCGTAGTTGTTGACGATGCTGAGGATTCGATCCTTGTCGTCCAGGATGCGGGCGGTGGCGTTCGGCTCGTAGCACTCCGTCGTGATCCGTCCGTTCCAGTCATGCCACGGAAACGCCGAGTCCTGGGTCTCCACTGCCTCCAGCCACGGATTCTCGCGCGGCGGCTGGTAGAAGTGACCGTGGATGGTCAGGTGGCGCGTCGGGGACGTGTCGGACGGCATAAGCGTGATGGTATCTCACGGGGAAGGGCGGACGGTGGGGTGGCGGTGTTTGATCCCGGTGGTCATCGTAACTTCGAGTGAGGAGGAGCGCGCACAGATCCTCTCACGCGCCGTGGGCGTGATCCACAAGGGGGATCTCTCGCGTGAGACGGTCACGCGCGCGATCCACGAGGCGCTACGAAAGTAGGGCCGTGACGCGCGTCGCCAGCGCGCCGGCGTCCAAGGGCTTGCGCAGCACGCTGTGCACCAGGGCTGGGAAACGCTGCTGCAGTTGATCTGCGCGCAGGTCCTCCGCCGGGGCGCTGGTGATCACGATGACCGCCGGCAATTGTTCGAGCGACCCGATGGACGGATCGGACATCAAGGCCTCGACCGAGTCGAGAAAGTCGATCCCGCTCATATGCGGCATCATCACGTCGAGGATGACCACGGTGCACACACTGGTGGAGATGCAATGCAGCGCTTCGACGCCGTCGCGCGCCCCTTGGACATTCACGGAGCAGCTTTCCCTGAGGTACTCCATCAGGAGGTGGCGAAGCTCTTCATCATCGTCCACTACCAGCACTTTCCGCGGAGTCATGAACGGTCGATCGTGCTGCAGGAATGCGGCCAGAAAGGAGGCTTTCGGCTCAGGCGGTGGCCGCTGGAGGCGGCCCGTAGGGTAGCCGGTGGTGTGCGCGAAGCGAGCGACCACCGGGCCATGCAAACCGAGATGATGTGCGCGAACGATGGGGAATCCGTTCAACCGGTGGTACTAGCGCTTCGCGCTCGACCACCGGCTATTCGCCATCACGCCTCCGGCGTGCAAAGCCCTCCAAGTCGCTGGACGGGAGCACGGATTACCAGCGCTTGCTGTCGCGCAGGCGGGCGCGGCGGCGATCTCGTCGATCATCGCGCGGCGCTCCCCTGGATTCAGTGCATCCCGTCGTACATAGGGGCCGATCGGATAACGCGGGTCGGTCATGGCCCGAATCTACGTTAGTTGTCCCACTCCTGGCCGGGTGCGCCACTGCCGTCTTTCTCGCGATCGGCAGGTCTTTTCGCGCCGAGACCGGGATCATCGGGCTGGCGTGATCCGGCTTCCCCGCCACTCTTGTGTTTGCGCTCCGGGACCACCGGCGTGTCGATGGGTGGATCGTCCGCGCCGGTGCGGTCGTTCTGGTTGGTCATGGTGGTCTCCACGCTCCACCATCGCAACCGCTGTGCCGTTTTTCGATCGGTCGCGACTCAGAGACGCACGATGCCGGTGTACGTCTCGGGGCGGCGGTCGCGATAGAACTGCCAGGTGTTGCGCACCTCGCGGATCTGGTCGAAGTCCAGCTCGGCGACGACGAGCGCGTCCTTGTCGCGAGGCGCGATGGCCACGATCTGGCCACGCGGGTCGCAGAAGTAGCTCTGCCCGTAAAACTCACCGATGTTCCACGGACCCTCAGTGCCAACACGGTTGATCGCGCCGACGAAGTATCCGTTCGCGACTGCGTGCGCAGGCTGCTCGAGCTTCCACAGGTACTCCGAGAGGCCGGCCACGGTTGCGGACGGATTGAAAACGATCTCCGCGCCTGCCAGTCCCAGCTCTCGGGCCCCTTCCGGAAAATGGCGGTCGTAGCAGATGTACACGCCTACCTTGCCGTAGGCCGTGTCGAACACCGGATAGCCGAGGTTGCCTGGGCGGAAGTAGAACTTCTCCCAGAAGCCGGGGGCGACGTGAGGGATGTGATTCTTGCGGTATTTGCCGAGATACGAGCCGTCCGCGTCGATCACCGCAGCCGTGTTGTAGTAGACGCCGGTTGCTTCCTCTTCGTACAGCGGCACCACGATGACCATGCTGTACTTCTTCGCGTACTCCTGCATGAGCTTCGTGGTCGGACCGTCCGGAATCTTCTCGACGGAGTCGTACCAGCGGGTGTTCTGCTCGGCGCAGAAGTAGGGGCCGGTGAAGATCTCCTGCATGCAGATCATCTTCACGCCCTGCTGTCCGGCTTCGTCGATGTACTTCAGCGTACGCTCGATCTGTGCGTCGCGGATCTGCTCGATCGAATCCGTGGTGGCGGCGGCGAGCGCTGTCTGGATGAGACCGCATTTCACGATACGGGACATGGTTGGCTCCTCGATTTCCGGCAGCGGCAGAGCTTACCAGCAAAGGCGGTGGACCTTCCCGCGCCCCTGCCGGGGCGCAAAACGAACGCCGCACCTTCCGGTGGTATCGCACTCGCGCGCTCAACCACCGGCTATTTGCCTCTACGCCTCCGGCGTGCAACCCCGCGAGTCGCGACTCGCTTGGTTCCCCAGCAGGGTCGCGCCTTGCACGCCGGAGGCGTGATGGCAAATAGCCGGTGGTTGAAGCGCGGAGCGCGATACCACCGGACGAGCGGAGTCCCCGTTGTTAGCGCCCCGGCAGGGGCGCAGGAGTTCCGAGGGGGCGCAGAAACTCACCGCGGCGAGAACGCCAGGCCGCGCTTCAGGAACGAGCCGTGGCCTTTCCGTCCCACGTACTGGCCCTCGTCGATGACCACTACGCCGCGCGACAGCACCGTCTTGGTCACGCCTTTGACCTTCATCCCCTCGTAGGCCGAGTAGTCGACGCGCATGTGATGGGTCTTCGCACTGATGGTCATCTCTTCTTCGGGATCGAAGATGACGATGTCGGCATCCGAGCCCACGGCGATGGTCCCCTTGCGTGGAAACAGGCCGAAGATCTTCGCCTGCGCGGTGGAGGTGATCTCCACGAAACGGTTCACGGAGATCCGTCCGCCCACCACTCCACCGTTGTAGATGAGGCTCATGCGATGCTCGACTCCGGGCCCGCCGTTGGGGATCTTCGTGAAGTCGTCGCGGCCCAGCTCCTTCTGCTCTTTCATGCAGAACGGGCAGTGATCGGTCGAGATCACCTGCAGGTCGTTGAACTGGATGCCGCGCCAGAGCTTGTCCTGGTTCCACTGCTCGCGAATCGGCGGCGTCATCACGTACTTAGCGCCCTCGAAGCCGGGCTTCTCGTACACGCTGTAGTCGAGGAAGAGGTACTGCGGACACGTCTCTGCGTATGCAGGGATGCCCATGTCGCGGGCGCGGGTCACTTCGTCGAGTGAGTCGCTGCAGCTCAGGTGGACGATGTACACGGGCGAGTGCGCCATGTCCGCGAGCGCAATCGCGCGATGCACGCCCTCCGCTTCCGCTTTGGTGGGACGGGTGAGCGCGTGATACTTCGGCGATGTGTGTCCCGCCGCCAAAGCCTGCTTGACCATGACGTCGATGACGACGCCGTTCTCCGCATGCATGCAGATCAACCCGCCGTACTCACCGGCGGTCTGCATGGCCTTGTAGATCGTTCCGTCGTCGACCAGGAACACACCCGGATAGGCCATGAAGAGCTTGAAGCTCGACACGCCCTCGTCGATCATCCCTTTCATCTCCTTGAGCCGGGTGTCCGGAAGGTCTGTGCAGATGAGGTGGAACCCGTAGTCGATCGAGGCCTTTCCCTCGGCCTTCGCGTGCCACACGTCGACCGCTTCCTTCAGCGCCTGTCCCTTCCACTGAACGGCGAAGTCGATGATCGTCGTCGTGCCGCCGTGCGCCGCGGCGATCGTGCCGGTCTCGAAATCATCGGACGATGACGTGCCGCCGAACGGCAGATCCATGTGCGTGTGAGGGTCGATGCCCCCGGGAATGACCAGTCGTCCGCTGGCATCAATGATCCGGTCGGCGTCCACGTCGATGGTACGCGCGATCATGGCCACCGTCCCATCCTCGATGAGGATGTCGGCGTTGTAGTCGTCCACGGCGGTGACGATGCGGCCGTTCCGAATCACTGTTTTCATGCGAATGATTCTATCCTCGCGTGCAGGGATCTCGTGATTCTGGACGGGCGCACGCCGGTTGCCTGCGCCGCGGGACATCTCGACGGTTCGTTGCACGCTGGTCTGGAAACGCAGCTCAGCACCTCCAGCGAGTTCGATCCAGTCGCGGGGCACATCCCTGGCGCGTTCCGGCCGAGGGCCTGATCGTTCACTGTGCCGATTGCGGTAGGATGACGCTTGACTCGTCCTGCATGTCCGCCATCTCGCGCCCCGCTGCCGCCATCGATTACGTCCCGCCGCTGGAGCTCAGCCAGGGTGGCGGCCACGCGATCGCGTTCGGGGACCCGGTCGCCGGTGCTCTGCACGTGCCCGTGCGGCAGCTCGGACCGCTCGCGCTCGTCGAAACCATCGCGTCGGAAGACCTGCTCTTCGGAGCAGTCACGGTCGATGAAAACAGACCGCTCGAGGAGATCAGCCGCGAGACCTACGCGCATCTGATCGAGCATGTGCGAGCGTCCGGATACCCTTACTTCATCCGGGTATGGAACTTCGTCGGCAGCATCAATGAGGTCGAGGAGCGGGAGCGGTATCAGCTCTTCTGCGCGGGGCGACACGATGCGTTCGTTTCCGCGGGCTATCACCATGACGTCGATCTGCCTTCAGCGAGTGCCGTGGGAATGGCGGGACGCGGCCTGATCACGTACTTTCTGGCCGCGCGCGAGCCGGGCGAGCAGGTCGAGAATCCGCGTCAGGTGGCGGCGTATAACTACCCGTCGCAATACGGGATCAAGAGTCCGTCCTTCTCGAGGGCGACGATGTGGAAGAACGTGGTCTTCGTCTCCGGCACGTCCAGCGTGGTCGGACACGCGACGGTGCATGCCGGCGACGTCAACGCGCAACTCGACGAGACCCTGCGCAACATCGAAGCCGTGCTCGGCCGCACCGGCCGCTCCCTGGAAGATGTGAGCGCCGCGAAGACCTACGTGCGCCGCGCCGCTGACTACGAAGCGATCGCCTCCCGCCTCGCCGGCGTGTTCCCGGTGAACCTCTATCTCGAAGCAGACATCTGCCGGAAGGACCTGCTGCTCGAGATCGAGTGCGTGGCTAGATAGAGGGCCGAGGGCTGAGGGCTGAGGGCCGAGGGCTAAGGGGGCGCTAACGCCTTTCTCGGGCGCGGAGTGATCGGCGAAGACCGTTCAGCATTCTCCGGATCTCGGTCATCTCCTGGAGGGTTGGTGCGATTGCTTCCGGGATGCAGTAACCGAGGTCCGCGCCGATTCTCAGTTGTGTGCGCGCTTCGGCCAGGGAGCCTTCGGCGATGGAGATGAACCGGATGTAGTCTGCCGTCGTCTCCCGCTCGTGGCCTTCAGCAATGTTCGAGGGGATCGAGACCGCCGATCGGCGAAGTTGAGCAGTCAGGCCGAAGCGTTCGTCCGCGGGAAAGGCGCGCGTGAGGTCGTAGATCGCACGTACGAGCGCCATTGCTCGCTGCCATACGACCAGGTCTTCGAACCCGCCAACTTCCGTCCCCACGCTTTGGCCCTCGGCCCTCAGCCCTCGGCCCTCGTAGCCGCAGGCGCAGCCCCGGCGTACCCCTCCTGCTCCTCATCGACGTACCCGCCGTGGTAGTCCACCGTGTCGGGGCGTTTGATCTGCGAGTGGGTGACGACGTGTTCCCGGCGCAGGCCGCGAAAGTCGGAGAGCTTGGCGAAGCCGCGCTGGTCCATGAAGTCGGACATGCCGCTGAGCAGGGTCTTGATCACGTTCGGGCCGATGGCGTGATCGAGCATTGCGGCGGTGCAGACCTGCACGGTGCCGCACCCCAGGAGGAAGTAGTTGAGGGCGTGCTCGAACGTCGAGACGCCGCCGATCCCGGAGAATGAATGGTCGGGGAAGGCCTTCGTCAACTGCGCCATCTTCGCCATCGAGAGCGGGAGAATGGCCGGGCCGCCCATGCCGCCGGGAGACACCAGGCCTTCCACGCTCATCTCGAAGTCCATCGTGCTCAGGTCGATGAGCGGAAGCGAGGGCCAGGTGTTCGAGGAGCAGATGGCGTCGGCGCCGCCGAGGATGGTTGCAGTTGCTTCTTCGACGATGTTCGAGGTCGCGGGCGTGAGCTTCACCCATACCGGCACGGTCGAGACTTCTTTCACCGCCTGCGTTACGACCGAACAGAGCACCTTGTCCTTGCCGACGTTCGAGCCCATGTCGATGCGGTCCATGTGCGGGCAGGAGAAGTTCAGCTCCAGCGCGTCGGCGCCTTCGTCGATGCACGCCTTGGCGAGCGTCTGCCAGTTGTGCAGTTCCTTGTCGTTGCCGGAACCGGCCATGATCGACGCAACCAGCATCCGGTCGGGGAACTGCTTCTTGATGCGCGCGAGCTTTCCGATCCACCAGTCCAGCGGCTTGTCGGAGATCAGCTCCCAGTTCCAGGACGCCATGAGCGTCGTGTCGGGGCGCCGGTTCATCGACATGCGGGTGCCGCTGTTCTCCACGCGCAGGAACTTCGTTTTCGGCCCCTTCACGTTCGCGACCGGGTGCAGGCCGATGGTCTTGGTGACCACGCCTCCCCATCCGGCCTCGAAGGCACGAATGATGTTCGCGTCCGACTCCGTGGGTGGTGCCGAGGCGAGCAGGAACGGGTTGACGAAATCGAGGCCGGTGAACTTTGTCGACAAGTCTGCCATGGCTATGCCTTTCGAGCTTGCGCTGGTTGTTTCGCGAAGACGAGGTAGAGGCCGAAGCTGAGAATGAACGTCACGAACCACGCATAGGTATACAGAGTATCGAAGAAGTTGGGGTTGGGAACCTGTCCGCCCGGCGTCAGCGCGGCGCGGATGAAGCCGGGCACGACCGGCACGATCGACACGAGCAGCGCCAGCACGGCGCGCCAGTTCGTGCCGTTCGAGTACGTGTACTCGCCTTGCAGCTCGAACAGGTCGCGCAGATTGAGCTTCTGCTTGCGGAGCACCCAGTAGTCCGCGATGAGGATGCCGCCGAGCGCGCCCATGAGGCTGGAGTAGCCGATCAGCCACGTGAAGATGTACGCAGACGCGTCCGAGTAAAGCTTCCAGGGCATCATGACGATGCCGATGACGGCCGTGATCAATCCGCCCGTGACGTACGAGATCCGGCGCGGGCTGAGGTTCGAGAAGTCATTCGCCGGCGAGACCACGTTCGCGGCCATGTTCGTCGTGAGCTGCGCAGCCAGGACGACCAGCGCGCCGAAGATGATCACGGCCGGGCTGCCGATGCGCGTAATGAGCTCGATCGGGTCCCAGATCGCTTTCCCGAAGATGACGATCGTGGCACTGGTGACCGCAACACCGATGAACGCGAAGGCGGTCATGGTCGTGGGTAGGCCCAGCGCCTGGCCGGTGGCCTGGGAGCGCTGGCTCTTCGCGTAGCGGGTGAAGTCCGGAATGTTCAGCGAGAGCGTCGCCCAGTACCCGACGTTGGCCGTCAGCGCCGCTGGGAAGAGCTGCCAGAACGGTGTCTGACCCTGCTGCAGTTTCGTGGACTGCGAGAGGATGTTGCTGAAGCCGCCGCCGTTTTTCACGGCCCAGTAGAGCAGCGCCACTCCGCCGGCGAGCAGCAATGGGGCGGACCAGCTCTCGAGGATCTTGATGCCTTCGGTCCCTTTCACGATGATCGCGACCTGGATCAGCCAGAACGCCATGAAGGCGATCGCCTTGCCGTATCCGAGCGCCGCCCAGCCCGGCCAGGCCGCGGTCATGAGCGCGTCCAGCGCGAGTCCGCCGATCCAGGTCTGAATCCCGAACCAGCCGCACGCGACGATCGCGCGCAGCATGGCCGGAATGTTCGCTCCTTTGACGCCGAAGCTCGCCCGGCAGAGCACCGGAAACGACACGCCGTACTTCGTGCCCGCGTGAGCGTTGAGGATCATCGGCAGCAGCACGATCACGTTTCCGAGAAGGATGGTGAAGAGGGCCTGCTTCCAGTTCATCCCCTGCGCCATGAGCCCCGAGGCGAGCGTGTAGGTGGTGATGACGACGGCCATGCCGATCCAGAGCGCGGCGATGTGGTACGTCGACCAGGTCCGCCGCGACAGGGGCGTGGGAGCGAGATCCTCGTTCCAGAGAGGGCTGTGCGAGAGGTCTGCGTCGAGCTCGACAAAATCAGTCTGCGCGCCGGGGGCTGGTGCAGAGACGCCGATGGTCGCCAATGAATCGTTCCTCGCTTTCGGTTCCGGTGTCGATGTCAGGAAAGGTCGATTGTACGACCAATGCCTGGAAGCGACAGTGTTCACGATCCGTTGCCGCCGGCGGGTCTGTGCGTGCATTACCCTCGCGTCATGCGCGCACTCCTGCTTTCGTTTCTGATCGCCGTCCCGGCCGTGGCAGACGTCTACGTCTTCCGCAACGTGAACGTGATCTCCATGACCTCGCCGAAGGTCCTGGAGAAGCAGAACGTCATCGTGCGTGCCGGCGTGATCGAGTCCGTGTCCACGCGACTGGCTAAGATGCCCGAGGGAACGAAAGTCATCGACGGGTCGGGGAGATTTCTCATCCCCGGGCTGGCCGAGATGCATGGACACGTGCCGCCGGCGAATGCGCCGGACGGCGCCACGGCCGATACGCTGTTCCTGTACGTAGCGAGTGGGATCACGACGGTGCGCGGGATGCTGGGGCACGAAGGGCAGCTGGCCTTGCGGGAGCAGGCGAAGCGCGGCGAGATCGTCGCTCCGAACCTCTATCTGGCCGGGCCGTCGTTCAACGGTCAGTCCGTCAACTCGCCGCAGGAAGCCATCGACAAAGTGCGCCTGCAGAAGAAGGAAGGGTGGGATCTGCTGAAGGTGCATCCCGGGCTCACGCTCGAAGAGTACGACGCGATGGCAAAGACCGCGAAGGCTGAGGGCATTCGTTTCGGCGGGCACGTGCCGGAGGCGGTCGGGCTGGAGCACGCGATCGAGATGGGGCAGGAGACGTTCGACCACATCGACGGCTATGTGGAACTGCTCGAGGGCGATCAGGGTCCGGTCGACGCGAACAAGCTCGACGCCATCGTACAGCGCTCGAAGAACGCCGGAGTCTGGATCGTCCCCACGTCGGCACTCTGGGAAGTGCTGCTCGGCACCATCCCGCTGGCGACGCTACGAAGCTACGAGGAATTGAAGTACGTGCCCGCCAATGCCGTCGAACAGTGGTCGAGCGCTTTCACGAGCCGGCTGCAGCAGACGCCTCGTGACGCGGCGAAGAACATCGCCCTCAACCGGACCCGCATCCTGCGCGCGCTGCATCAGGGAGGGGTCAGGATCCTGATGGGGACGGATGCGCCGCAGCAGTTCAGCGTGCCCGGCTTCTCCCTGCATCGCGAGCTGCTATGGATGCTCGATGCCGGCATGTCACCGTACGAGATCCTGAAGAGCGGCACCGTCACTGTCGGCCAGTACTTTTCGAAGCAGGATAGCCCTTCGACACCGCTCAGGGCGAGCTTCGGCACGATCGAGCGCGGCAAACGCGCCGATCTGGTGCTCCTCACGGCCAATCCCCTCACGAGCATCGCCAACGTGGCGAAGATCGACGGAGTGATGGTGCGGGGGCGGTGGCTTTCACGCGCAGCCCTCGATGAGGGGCTGGCCCGGATCGCGCGGAAGCATGCGCGGTAGGGGGCGAGTCTTCGACACACGCCGGAGGCGTGAGGGCAAATAGCCGGTGGTCGAGCGCAAAGCGCGATACCACCGGAAAGCGCCCAGGGTCTTGAAGTGCGCCCTGCGCGCTCGACCACCGGCTATTCGCCACCACGCCTCCGGCGTGCAAAGCCCGACGCTCATGGCCCCCTCCATGCGCCTCTTCCGAAGAATGGGTCCAGCGCCCTGCCGGGGCGCTGACGATGGGGGACGCCTCATCCGGTGGTATCGCGCTGCGCGCTCAACCACCGGCTATTCGCCACCACGCCTCCGGCGTGCAAAGCCCCGCGGTATGAACGTTGTGACGCCCCCTCGAGGACCCGAAGACCCGAAGACTGGAAGACTCGAAGGCAAGGGGACTGGCCGGGCGGTAAACTCCCCCGCATGAAACTAGCGGCCGCCCTCGCCCTCGCTCTCGCGAGCGCTCCTCTCCTCGCCGTCGACGTCACCGATACGCGGATGCTCAGTGAGCCCGCGGCCTCGTCGGATCGCATTGCCTTCGGGTATGCGAACGACCTCTGGACGGCGCGTCTGGACGGGTCGTCGGTGCAGCGGCTCACGTCGCATCCCGGCGTCGAGTCGGCGCCGCGCTTTTCCGCGGACGGTTCGCTGATCGCGTTCACGGGACGCTACGAAGGCAACGCCGACGTGTACGTCGTGCGCGCTACAGGGGGTGAGCCGAAGCGCCTGACCTGGCATCCCGGCAACGACGTCGTCCTCGGCTTCACCCCCGATGGGGCGTCCATCCTCTTTGCCTCGCAGCGCGAGGTACACACGAACCGCTTCCAGCAGCTCTTCACGGTTCCCATCGGAGGCGGCGCGGTGTCGAAGCTGCCCGTGCCGTCTGCCTCGAAGGCGTCGTATTCGCCGGACGGCAAAACCATCGCCTACGTTCCGCTCCGTGAGGCATTCCTCGGATGGAAGCATTATCGCGGTGGCACCGCGTCACGCATTCTTCTCGTCGATCTGGGCACTCTCGAGGTCGAGCAGGTGCCGCAGCCTGCGACGCGTTCGAACGACACCGATCCCGTGTGGATCGGCAGCACGCTCTACTTCCGGTCCGATCGCAACGGCGAGTTCAATCTCTTCACGTATGACCGAGGGGCGAAGAAAGTCGCGCAGGTGACGGCGTACAGCGACTTCCCGGTGCTGAACGCGACCGCCGGGGGCGGCCGCGTCGTTTTTGAGCAGGCCGGCTGGCTGCACCTGCTGGAGCCGTCGACGAAGAACGTCACGCGGGTAAAAGTGGGCGTGGCGACGGACCTGGCGGAGACGCGGCCGCGCTTCGCGAAAGGCGCAAAGTACGTTCGCAACGTCAGCCTCTCGCCGAGCGGAGCACGCGCGGCGTTCGAGCTCCGCGGAGAGATCGTCACCGTGCCTGCGGAGAAAGGCGACGATCGCAACCTCACGCAGTCCACCGGCGGGCACGACCGCTCTCCGGCCTGGTCTCCGGACGGCAAGTCCATCGCCTGGTTCACGGACGAGACCGGCGAATACGAGCTGCGCATCGCGCCGCAGGAGGCGCGTGGTGCCGTGCGCAAGCTGAAGGTCGGAGGTGCCGGTTTCTACGAGACGCCGAAGTGGTCGCCGGACGGCAAGTGGATCAGCTACAGCGACAACTCGCACTCCATCTGGATTCTCGAAGTCGCCTCGGGCGCCTCTACGAAAGTGTCGTCGAACGCCGTCTACCGTCCAGCGCCGATCCTCGACCACTCGTGGTCGCCTGATTCGAGGTGGCTCGCGTATACGCGCACAGGGCCGACGCAGATGCAGACCATCCACCTCTGGTCCGCGGCGGAGAAGAAGACCTACGCGATGACGGACGGCCTCAGCGACGCCCGCGAGCCTGTGTTCGATCCGAACGGCAAATATCTCTACTTCGTCGCCTCGACGAACGCCGGCCCCACGTCCGACTGGTTCTCGCAGGCGTCGCTCGACACCCGTCAGACCAACGCGATCTATCTGGCCGTGCTGCCGAAAGGCGTGGCGTCGCCGCTCGCGAAGGAGAGTGACGAAGAGGGGTCTCCGTCCGCAGGGGCCGCGAAAGAAGAGAAAAAGGAAGAGCCGAAGAAAGACGATTCGAAAAAGGAAGAGCCGGTGAAAGCGGTCGTCGTCGCCATCGATTTCCCCCGACTGGCCCAGCGTATTCAGGCGCTGCCGGTTCCGTCCGCCTTCTACACCGACCTGCAGATCGCGACCACGGGGCAGCTTCACTATCTCAAGCGTTCATCCGGCAACGCGTTCCCTTCCGAGGATCCGGGGGCGTTGTCGCGGTTCGACCTGACCAAGCGGAAGGAAGATACGCTGCTGGAAGGCGTCTCTGACTATGAAGTGTCGCGCGACGGCAAACGAGTCCTGGTGCGTGTAAAGGATGCCTGGTCCATTGCCGACTCCGGCGACAAGCTCGACACGGCCAAGCGTCCCATCGCCATCGACAAGGTCGAAGTGCGCGTCGATCCGCGGGTCGAGTGGAAGCAGATGTACGACGAAGGGTTCCGCCTGCACCGCGACTGGTTCTACGATCCCGGCTTTCACGGGGCGAACATCGATGCTTTGCGCACGAAGTACGCCGCGTTCCTGCCGCATCTCTCCTCACGCGCGGATTTGAACCGGGTCATGCAGTGGTTTGGCAGCGATCTCGTCGTCGGTCACTTCTACCTGGGCGGCGGCGATACGATGACCGATGTCGAGCCGGTGAAAGGCGGCCTGCTCGGCGCCGACTACGAAGTCGTGAATGGCCGGTATCGCTTCAGGAAGGTCTACGGTGGCCTGAACTGGAACCCTGAGCTGCGCGCACCGCTCACGGAGCCCGGCATCGACGTCGTCGAAGGGGAGTACCTTTTGGCCGTCGATGGCAAGGAGCTGAAGTATCCGGACAATCTTTATGCGCGCTTCGAGCGCACTGCAGGCCGTTTCACGGAGATCACCGTCGGCCCGAGTGTGGATGGCAAAGGCTCCCGGACCGTCAACGTGGTGCCCATCGAGAACGAAGCCTCGCTGCGCAATCGGGACTGGGTGGAGCACAACCTCCGCTATGTCACCGAGAAAACCGATGGACGCGTCGCGTACGTCTGGGTGCCGAACACCGCCGAGACCGGACACGAGTACTTCAAGCGCTACTTCTTCCCGCAGACGAATCGCGAGGCCATCATCGTCGACGAGCGGTACAACGGTGGCGGGCTGGTCGCGGACTACTACATCGACATTCTGCGCAAGCCGCTGACGAGCTATTGGGCGACGCGCTACGGCGCGGATCTCAAGACTCCGCTGGCCTCGATTCAAGGGCCGAAGGTAATGCTCATCGACGAGAACGCCGGCTCCGGCGGTGATCTGCTCCCGTGGATGTTCCGAAAGGAGAAGCTGGGACCGCTCATCGGCCGTCCCACCTGGGGAGGCCTGGTCGGCATTCTCGGCTTCCCCGATCTGATGGACGGCGGGTCTCTGACGTCACCGAACCTCGCGTTCTGGTCGCCGGAAGAGGGGTTCGGGATCGAGAATGTTGGTGTGCCGCCGGACATCGAGGTGGAGATTACGCCGAAGGACTTCATGGCGGGCCGCGATGCGCAGCTCGACAAGGCCATCGAAGTGGTGCTGCAGCAACTGACGGCAAATCCTGTGGTCTCGCCGAAGCGTCCGCCGTATCCTGTCAAAGCGGGAGGGAAGTAATGCTCGATCGGAAGACGTACGTAGTCAGGGAACGCGTCGGCTTCATGAAGCTGGCGAGCACCTACGATCTGCTCGATCCCAACACCGGACAAGCCATCGGCGTGGCGAAGGAGGAGCCGCCAGGAATCGTCAAGTACCTGCGGCTGCTCATCAACAACAAGTGGCTGCCGACGACCGTGAACGTCTATGAGCGCGAGGGAGATCCCCCAGTGCTCTGGATCCATCGCGGAGTAGCGCTGTTCCGGACGCCTGTGCATGTGCATGCACCGTCAGGGAGCCTGGGCTACTTTCGCAAGAAGATGCTCACCATCGGAATGTCCTTTCTGATCTACGACACGCAGGACCGCCAGATCGGCAGCGTCAAGGGTGACTGGAAAGGATGGAACTTCCAGCTCCTGGGGCCGCAGGGCGAAGAGTTGGGCCGCGTCACGAAGAAGTGGGCCGGTCTTGGGAAGGAGCTCTTCACCAGCGCCGACACGTACGTCATCACGCTCTCGGATGCGGCGGCAGGACGACGCGAGGTCGCGCAGCTGCTGCTGGCCGCGGGACTGGCGATCGACACGGTCTTCAAAGAGAAGGACGAATAGCCGCGCGGTTTTCGGATGAGCGACTTCGACACTCTGTGGCATGCAGCGGTGCGGTCCCGGCGCGTATCGCGGGAGCTGGGGCCGCTCCTCCGCGATGTGCACTCCGCGTTCGACGATGACGTGCAGCTGGCCGTGTCTCTGGAGCGGCTGGTCGCATTTCTCGTGACTGCGCGCACGGACGCGAACTGCTCGGTGACGGACCAGTTCATCAGCGCGACCGAAGAGGAGTGGCGCGGCGTGGGCGAACCGCTTCGATCGATCCTTGACGATATGGGAGGCACGCTCCACGACGCGATCTACGCTCCGAACATCGCGCGGACGTTTGCGGCCACGCCGGAGCAGCTGCTGGAGCGGTTGCGGGCGCTGCGCTGAGCGTGGGAAACGGAAGTTTCGTCGACTCGATTCCGGCCCGTGCGGCTGGCACCAGCTCCAGTGGCAGAGTTATTGAAACGAAGCTTCCCTCCTGTGTTGGCAGGCGCGAACGCTCCTCCTTCCTGGAATGACCAAAATCACGAGAATCGTACTTTACTCCCACGACACGATGGGACTCGGCCACATGCGGCGGAACCTGCTCCTCTCGCACGCCATCGCCTCATCGCGGCTCAAGCCGGTCATTCTCACGATCGTTGGTAGACCCGAAGCGCGCCGCTTTCCTCTGCCCCCGCGGAGCGACCGCGTGGTGATCCCAGCCCTTCGAAAGCGTCCTGATGGCAAATACGAGGCGCACCGTCTCGGAGTGCCCCTCGCGGAGATCATCGCAATACGGTCGAACGTGATCTGCGCAGCTGTGGAGGCCTTCGATCCCGACCTGATGATTGTCGACAACGTTCCTCGGGGCGCCGTGCGCGAGCTCGACAGAACGCTCGCTGCACTGAAAAAAAAGGAGCGTGCTCGTGTCGTCCTCGGCCTCCGTGACGTGCTCGACGATCCCGAACAAGTGACCCGTGAGTGGAAGGCGGCAGACAATTTTTCTGCGATCCGCGACTGGTATGACTCGGTCTGGGTCTACGGCGACCCGATCATCTTCGATTCGCTGAGTGAGTATCGCTTCCCCGCTGACATCGCCAGACGGATGCGCTACACCGGCTACTTTGATCAGCGCTCACGCCTGGAAACAACCCCTGCCGAAGAGTTCAGCATCGTCGAAAAATTGGGACTCAGCCGGCGACAGTTCGTGCTCTGTCTCCTGGGAGGCGGTGAAGATGGGACGGCCGTAGCGGAAGCCTTCGGCGAGATTGACCTTCCGGAAGATCTGGACGCAGTGATCGTGACCGGCCCGTATCTGCCGCAACGGGTGGTTCGACGGTTGAAGCTCCGGGCCCAGTCCGATGGCAGATTCCATGTGGTCGAGTTCATTCCTGAGCCCGCCGTGCTGATCAGCCGGGCTGCCGCGGTGGTGATGATGGGTGGGTACAACACGGTCTGGGAGGTCGTGTGTTTCGGAAAGCGTGCCCTGATCATTCCTCGCGTAAAACCGCGCACCGAGCAATTGATTCGCGCGCGGAAGCTCGAGTCGCTCGCACTCGTTGACGTCCTTCTCCCCCTGGATCTCTCGCCCGCCCGACTCTCCAGCTGGGTCCGTGAGCCGGTCAGGAGCCGCGCTAACGTGTCTGATCTTGTGAAGCTCGACGGACTCGATCGTCTCAGGCAATTCGTCACTGAAGTCATCGCCTCACCCGCCTTAGCGAAGCACCGCGGAGGCTCATCGTGAAAGTGGCTTATGTCGTCAAACGTTATCCCCGTTACTCGGAGACGTTTATCGTAAACGAGATTCTCGCGCACGAAAAAGCGGGTCTCGAGATCGAGATCGCCTCGCTGTTCGCGACGAACGACTCCCACTTTCAGGACACCATCGCCATGGTTCGGGCGCCCGTCCATTTCCTGACGTCCGGGGGACTCAAAGCAGAACACTTCTGGGAGCAGTTGCGCGGTCTCATTGGGGTTACGGGTGACTGGAACGTCCTCTCACACGCCTCGGACGAAGATGTCCTGGACGTGAACCGGGCGGTCGAGCTGGCCCAACTGATCCTCACCCGCGGCATCACGCATCTCCATGCCCACTTCGCCACGTCCTCCACTACGGTAGCCCGCCTGGCGTCTCTGATGACTGGAATCACCTACAGTTTCACCGCTCACGCAAAAGACATTTTCCACGAGAGCGTATCGGCCGGCGATCTGCGGCGGAAGCTGGAGCAGGCAGCATTCTCGGTAACCGTCAGCCGGTTCAATCTGAACCATCTCCGCGAGACTTTCGGCAGCGCAGCGGATTCTGTCATCCATGTGTACAACGGCCTCGATCTCGAGCGATTCAACTTCACGACGAGCCCCGAAGGCAGACCGCTCATCGTTTCGATCGGGCGGCTGGTGGAGAAAAAAGGATTTGACGACCTCATTCGCGCCGCTGCGGAGCTCGAGCGCCGTCAGGTAGCGTGCGATGTGCTCATCATCGGCACCGGCGAGAGGGAAGAAGAACTTCGGCAACTGATCCTCGCATCAGGCGCCCGCAACGTTGTCCTCGGTGGTCCCAGACCGCAAGTGGAGGTGATCGAACTGCTCCGGCGTGCCACGATCTTCGCCGGGCCGTACGTGGTCGCCGAAGATGGCAACCGCGATGGTCTGCCGACCGTGCTCGTCGAAGCCATGGCGGTTGGGACACCCTGTATCGCCACGGACGTGACAGGTGTTCCCGAGATCGTGCGGAACGGCGTTACGGGCGACATCGTGCCCCAGCGCGATCCCCAGAAGCTCGCGGACTGCATCCAACGGCTTTTGCATGATCACGAACGACGCGACAGCTACGGAAAGGCCGGCCGCGCCATCGTAGAGCAGGAGTTCGACCTGACTGAGAATGCCGCCCGGCTGCGTGCTGCGTTCGAGCGAGTCGATAGGCCCCGCTCCTCTGGACGCAGCACATGAGAGTGGCGTACGTCTGCGCCGATCCTGGAGTTCCGGTGTTCGGAACGAAAGGGAGCTCGGTCCACGTGCAGGAAATCGTCAGGGCCATGATGGAAAGGTCCTTCGATGTGGAGCTGTTTGCCGGTACGACCGGTGGCCGGCGCCCCTCATCGCTTCAGACGTTTCGCCTGTTCGAGCTCACTTCGGTCGAGAGATTGGACGACGCTGCACGCGAAATGGCGTTGATGGCGCGCGACAGCGAGCTCACCGCGCTGCTGGAGTCGAGACCAGCGTTCGATTTCGTGTATGAGCGCTACTCACTGTGGAGCCGGGCAGCGATCGATTTCGCGTCACGCGCCAGCATCACGTCGATTCTCGAGGTCAACGCGCCATTGATCGATGAACAGCAGAAGCATCGAGTCCTGGTCCATAAAAGTGAAGCGGAGGACATTGCCCGCCACGTCTTCCAGAAATCGAGCGTGATCGCCGCCGTTTCAGAGGAAGTCGCCTCGTACGTCCGTGACCTGTCAGGCCGCGACCGCGGCATCATCGTCGTTCCCAACGGCATCTCTCCCGCGAGATTTGCCGAGGAACGATCGTCATCGTTGAACGACGGAATGACGGTGGTCTTTCTCGGAACCTTGAAACCGTGGCACGGCTTGACGCTCTTGATCGAAGTTTTTGCGCGCTTTCATGCGCTGCATCCCGAGGCCCGGCTGTTGATCATCGGTGACGGTCCGGAGCGGTCAGCCCTCGAAGCGCAGCTCGCCGAGCGAGGCCTTTGCGAGGTAGCTGAGCTGACCGGTGCGGTGAACCCGGACGAAGTGTCCGCGCTCCTTGCACGCTCGGATGTGGCGGTGGCGCCCTACCCTGATGATGGCGACACCTATTTTTCTCCGCTGAAAGTCGTCGAGTACATGGCCGCTGGACTTCCCGTCGTTGCTACAGCAGTTGGGCAGATCGAGCGCCTCGTGGAGCACGAAGTGACCGGCATTCTCTGCAGGGCCGACAGTGGGGACTTTGTTCGAGCGCTCGAAAGGTTGTGGGACGACCCCGAGCATCGCCGTGCACTTGGAAAGGCAGCACGCGAGAAGGCGCTGGCCGATTACACCTGGGATGCTGCACTCGAGCGGGTCCTTCGCAAAGCGGGCCTGGTGGCCCCTGGCAGCGGGGCCGCCAGTGTGATCGAGGCCTCCGAATGAGCACTGGCCCGCCATCACCAGACCGTCGCCGCCGCGCGCGCGTTCTTCGAAGTAGAGGAGGTGCAAACGCGGGGATCGAGGCGTTTCTCGTTCCTTCGCTAGCTCGGCGGCGCGGCGGGTTCTCACGCGGCGAGTTCGGTGACCGGTGCCGCCCGTGCCGTTCTTACCGGCGTCGAGAAGAGGAATCGATCGATGGCTGACGCAACAGATCTACAGAGTGCACGCGGCTTTCTGCACATGGCCCGCTATTTCGCCCCTTATCTGCGCGGTCAGGGGCGAGCACTCACGACCGGGTTCGCTGCCCTGTTTGCAGGCGTCGGGTTCAGGCTGCTCGAGCCATGGCCGCTGAAATTCGTGTTCGACCGGGCCTTTGCATCGGGCGAGCCGAGGCATGGGGCGCTCGAGATTCTAATCATCGCCGCCGGCGCCACGTTGCTGTTCACGACCCTTCGCGCGGCTGCCGAGTATTTCAACAAGACCGGGTTCACGATGCTCGGCAATCAGATCCTCAACCGGGTGCGCCACGACGTCTACCGTCACGTCCAGAGCCTGTCCCTGTCCTTCCATTCACGGTCCCGCAGCGGCGACCTGATGCTACGGGTGATGGGCGACATCAACATGCTGCGCGATGTGGTGGTGACCGCCTTCCTTCCTTTGATCGCCAGCGTCGTCATCCTGGCCGGAATCGTCGTGGTGATGCTCTTCATGGACTGGCGGCTGACGCTTGCGTCGATGTGTACGCTTCCGCTCTTCGTCTTCATCGCCGGCACGCTCTCCACACGGATCCGCTCTGCTGCGCGCAATCAGCGGAAACGGGAGGGCGAGCTTGCCTCCACGGCGGCAGAATCGATCAGCGCGATCAAAGTGGTGCAGGCCCTCTCTCTCGAGTCCCAGTTCGCCGAGTCGTTTCGCGCCACGAATGAGAAAAGCGGTTCGCAGGACGTAAAGTCAGTGCAGCTCTCGGCGCGTCTCGAGCGGTCAGTCGATGTACTCATCGCCATATCGACGGCCATCATCATCGTCTACGGTGGTATGCGTGTGGTGAGCGGCCTGATCACGCCAGGAGATCTGCTGGTGTTCCTCACCTACCTTCGCCGCGCCTTCAATCCAGTGCAGGATTTCGCCAAGTACACAGGACGCCTTGCCAAGGCGACGGCTGCGGGCGAGCGAGTGGCCGACCTGCTCAATGAGAAGTCCGAGGTCACCGACTCGCCCAGCGCCATCACCGCGCCGGCTTTCGAGGGGGGCATCCTCTTCGACCGGGTCACCTTCGGCTACCCCGGTGCCGCACCCGTGCTTCGGGACATCACGCTCCGCATCTCGCCAGGGCAGCGGGTCGCTGTAGTCGGCCCGTCGGGAAGCGGCAAGTCGACCCTGGCCGCGCTTGTGCTGCGTCTCTACGATCCCCATGCCGGCGCCGTACGCATCGACGGGCGTGACATACGCGAGTACACGATCGCCTCGATTCGCGGTCAAATCAGCGTTGTCCTCCAGGAGACCATTCTGTTCGCCGCGTCGGTCTGGGACAACGTGAGCGCCGCTGCCCCGTCAGCAACGCGCGAAGAGATCATCGCCGCGGTCCAATTGGCGAATGCAGCGGACTTCATCGAACGACTGCCCGACCAGTACGACACGATCTTCGGGGAACGTGGTGCAACCCTTTCCGGAGGCGAGCGGCAACGAGTGGCCATCGCGCGAGCGGCCATTCGCAACGCCCCGATCCTGCTATTCGACGAGCCGACTACCGGTCTCGACGAATCAAACGCCAGCATCGTGAGCGAGGCGCTCGAACGGTTGTCCCGAGGGCGTACCACCCTGCTCGTGACGCACGACCTTTCAGTGGCAGCTCGTGCTGATCACATAGCGTACCTTCAGAACGGCACGATTGCGGAGTTTGGCACTCACAGCGAGTTGATGGCACGCGGTGGCCTGTACGCACAGTCGTATACGACGCAACAACAGCGCGCCAACGGCGGAAATCTGGACGATGGACGCTGAGCGCGAGTTGATCCGGCGGGACTCGATCCCGGGGCTGGAGACGCTTCTATCCGATGACGCATTCTCCCGTTTCCTGACTGCCATGGTTCCCCATCTGAATCTCGACCACGTGACCTCGGACTATCTCCGGTACAAGCCAGGTACGAGCTGTCTCGTGTCCTACAGTCTTTCGGTGGATGGAGTGGCTTCCCGGGTGTATGCGAAGGCCCACGCTCCGGCCAGCGCTGCCAAACTCGCTAAGTTCGAAGCTCGAGTCAACGACCCGGCCCGTCCTCGCTTTGTCTCGGCATCGGACCGTTTGATCGGAGTGGCGTTCTTTCCTCATGACCTGGAACTGCGTTCTCTGAGAGAGCTCTTCGACAAGCGCCGTCGCGCCGCAGCCCTCGCCGCACTCTTCCTGGAGCTGGACGCCCAGGCCTTCGACATTCGCGCCGTGCGGTATAAGCCGGAGCGCCGGTTCGTCGGCTCGCTCAGCAATGGCGGCAGTAAGTTTGTCGTCAGGCTGTATGACAAGGCTTCTTTTGCTGCCGCGTCTGAGGCTTCACGAATCGTTTCCTCATTCCAGACCGTGACCGTTCCGCGAATGGTTGGGAATGACCCGTCGCGCCGCATGATCGTCCTCAAATGGCTCGAAGGTCAGGAAGCTTCGGAGCGCTGGAAGAATGGCTCGCCTCCTTCCGAGGATGCCGCGGCCATCGGCGTTGCACTGGCCCGGCTCCACGACGAGAAGCCTGCGCTCCGATCATTGAGGATTCGTCGATCCACGGGCGGAGAATCAAGCGGCGCGGCGCAGTTGCTCTCACTCATCCTTCCCGAAGCCGGTAGAACGCTTCGCCACGTGTCGGAGCGCCTATCCACTCACGAGTCAGATGGTGATCCTGTGTTGCTGCACGGCGATTTCTACGCCAGCCAGATTCTGGTTCGCGAGGGCGGCGTGGCAATGATCGACTTCGACGAAATGTCGTGGGGAGATCGGTGGGTCGACGTGAGCAACTTTCTCGCGCACCTCGAGCTGGATGTGGCATTGGAACTGCTCGCGCCGGAGCAGGCCGCGACTGCTGCTGACGTCTTCGTCGCCGCCTACGAGCAGGCTTCCCGGCACAAATCGCCACACCACCTGCGGCAACAGGTTGGTCTCGCTTTGCAGAGCCTTGCGATCGAGCCGTTCCGGTTTCGACGGAGCGACTGGCCGTCTGAAACGCTTCGCATCGTCGAACGTGTGGCGGACTTGCTGTCATTGAAGTCGCCGCGCGCGGCAGCAGCAGAAACGAGATCCGGATCGCTGGCCCGCGACGCTTGCGATCCGCGCAGGGCCACACAAGAGCTGAACGGTCTTCCCCGATTTGCGGGCCAGACCGTGACGAGTGCACGCGTTGTCCGGCAGAAGACCGGACGTCGCATGATCATCGAGTATTCGCTTACGAAGAATGACGGCTCGTCGCTGCGTGTGCTCGGAAAGATCAGGAGCAAGGGACTGGATAGAAGGGCCTTTGCACTGCAGAGGTTGTTGTGGCTGGAAAGCTCCGATCGCAGCGCCACTCATCGAATTCGCGTAGCTGAACCGTTGGGTTGCATCGAGTCATGGAACATGTGGCTGCAGGAATTCCTCGACGGAGAGGTCGCAGCCGTCGCACTTGCGCATGATCCGATCGACCTCGGTCGTCGCGCTGCGGAGGCGATTGCCTGGCTGCACGGGACCAGGATCGACCCCGCCCGCATTCACACGGTGGACGACGAGCTCACTATTCTGCAGAAAGGGCTGCACTCGGTAAGTAGCGAGCTTCCCGAACTTCGGCCGACCCTCGACGGACTCCTTTCGAGTTGCACGACCCTTCTACGGCAGTTGAAGAATCGTCCAGTGGTCGTTTCTCATCGTGATTTCTACGCCGATCAGCTGATTCTCGGGCGCGACTTCACGGCCCTGGTCGACCTCGACCTCTGCACCCTTTCGGATCCAGCGCTCGACGTGGGTAACTTCATCGCTCACCTTCGCGAGCTCGCCCTGCGCACGCACGGAGACATCCACGCGCTTGACCATGCCGTGTACGCATTCGAGGAGCGCTACAAGGAATTGAGAGGCGACGACCCTCTCGCCGTCCGTGCGTGGGAGCTGTCGAGTCTGGTCCGTCTCATTGTCATCAGTCGAAGAATCGATTCGCGCCGCCACCTCACTGAATCACTTGCCGCGATCTGCGCCACCGCAGTCACAGGAGCCCTTGCATGAAAACGCTCATCGTATCCATCATGGCGAGCGCGCTGGCGCTTCCGCTGGACTCGCAAGCTGCCGTCCCGCCGAAAAAACCTCCGGTCGCTGTCGCACGCGAGGCGCCGGTCAAGGCCCCGAAGCCCAAACAGAATCAGCCGCCGAAAGACACGAGCAAGGTTCCTCCGAAGGTGCCAAAACCATCTCCAAAGGACGCCGCGAAGACAGGTGCGCCACCAGCGACGAAGCCGGTTTCAAAGGCCGCCCCGAAAGCAGCGGCGGCGGGGAAGAAGAGCGGGACCAAAGGAGCGGGCGCTGCGGCGACTCCGCGGCGCAACCGTGCCACTCCCCAGGCGATCCGGCGCGCCCAAGCCGACGAGACTCGGGAACGTTTGCGGCGGGAAGAGCTGGACCGGCGCTGGAGCTTTGCGGCCGGTCTTTCTGGCGTGGGCGACACGAACATCGAGCACGAGAAGGAAGCTCAAAGCGACGTCGGCTACGTCGTTTCAGGCTCGGCCGCCTTCAGACGCGGTCTCGAGAATGGTTCCCTGTCGGCTCACTACGAGATCGCGCAGCATCAGTACAGCGAGACCAAAAAATGGAACCGCATCAGCCAGCTGCTTCAAGGCGTGTGGCGTCATGAGCTTTCAGAGCAGTTGCGCCTCAGAAGCCTTGGCGAGATCGCGCTGAAAGGATCAGCCGATGAGCGCGAACTGGCCGACCGCTTCACGATCGTGGAACAGCTGGACTACGCGGTTTCTGCTCGAGATACGATCTCGCCGTCAGTGTCGTTCCGGCTCAAGCGGTATGAGAACGATAGAGAGCGTGACAGCAGTGGCGCCTACGCCGGGATCAGTTACACGCATGACTGGTCAAAGGACCATTCTCTCGAGATCGGCTACCGGTACGAACAAAACCAGGCAGAGTCGGCGAGGCACGACTACAGGCGTCAGACGTACGATGTCGCCTGGTCTCGCCCTTTGGGGCGGGGCGTGCTCGAACTCGAAGCCAAATATAAACCACAGATCTATGATCGCCTCGTCGAAGTGGACGGCCGGATGGTGCGGCGGAGGGACCGGCGATTTGTATTCGACGCGAATTATTCACGCGACATCGGCCGGAGACTGACGATCGAAGCACTCTACGAGTATGAGCACAGGACCTCCAATGATGCGGACAAGGAATACACGGCAAACCTCGTTTCATTGACGCTGCTTCGCAGATGGTGAGGGTTCGATGCACGAGAAAAATGCATTCGAGGGAGATCAGCTTCTTGCTCCTTATCTTGCCCGCATCGCCAGGGCCATTGATGCGCTTGATCCGGAGCTCAGTGCGACTCGTGCCAGCAGGGTGCGGGAAGCACGCGAACTGCGACTCGAGCCATGGGAGATTTCCGCGTTCCGAAAGCTCACCGATCGCAGGCCGCTGCAGGCGAAGGATCATGCAGACGTTTTCGCTCTTTACGTGTCCGCGGCCGCCTTACGGCTCAGAATCGCAGAGGAGGCGATCGAGCTCTCGAGCGCGTCCGATGTCTCGGAAGAGACGCTCCAGAGCGTATCGGTCACGCTCGCCCGCGCTCGCGAGCTCGACAGTACCTTCAGTGAGTACCTGAGTGAGGGGGTCTTCCGCGCGGATTCGCCCGAGCTCGACCAGCTGTTCCGCTCGCGATTCCGTCTTCTTCGAGGTTTTTCAGGCCTATGGCTTCTCTATGACGAACTTCGCCGGAAGCGATGACTTTCCTGGGCCGAGCAAGTCCCTGGCTGCTGCTGCGCGGCGGCGCGCTGCGGCGTCGAGTGTCCCGTGGAGAGGAGACTGGAACGGAGCTCCGATTCGCCTGTTTAGGGGAACGTGAAGACCAGGGAGCTTCGCGGGAGGATTTGAACCTGCGCCCTTTGGGTGATCAGCCCAACTGGCGAAGTGATACCTCTTCTAATGACACGACTGTCGTCTGCATGAGGGCGCCCCTCATCCGCCTTAGCCTGCCCTGAGCGAAGCCGAAGGGGCACCTTCTCCCCCGCGCACGGGGGAGAAGGTGGTGTGCCGAGCATGTTCGACAGCTCGGAAGTGAAAGTCTTCTACCCAACCTGATGGAGGTGAAGGGTT
>JANMSA010000314.1:0-1749 GCA_031388865.1 Acidobacteriota bacterium
CGGCTCCCGGCTCCCAGCCGTTCCCCTACATCGCCACTCCTTTCGACGAATGGGATGCACAATTCTCCCCTGACGGATCTCACGTGGCTTATGTGTCCAGCCAATCGGGCCGCGATGAAGTTTACGTCGCCTCGTTTCCGCAGCCGGTCGACACGTGGGCGATCTCCACCGAGGGTGGCTCCGCCCCGCGCTGGCGCGGTGACGGCCGGGAGATCTTCTTCGTCGCCCGCACCCAGGCGATCATGGCCTTGCCGGTGGCCACGACCAGACCGTTCACCTCCGGTCCCGCAAAGGTATTGTTCAAGGTACCGATGGTTACGACTCCGATGCCCTTCTACGACGTGAAGCCCGACGGACAACGATTCATCATCAATCAACCGGAATCGACGGTCGAGGAGCCGGTCACTGTCGTCATGAACTGGACTTCGATCGTGAAACCGAAATGATCGCTCCCAGTGGACGCAGAGCGTCCCCCACCGGTCGCATGCGATACTGCCTGTCTGCCCACGACAACTGAGGAACTGCCGTCCGACCGGATCGGGCACTACAGCATTCGACAGAAGCTCGGGTCTGGAGGCATGGGCGACGTCTATCTCGCCGAGGATCTGAAGCTGCGGCGGCTGGTGGCGCTCAAGGTCCTGCCCAACGATGTCGCTCAGGACGTGCAGCGGCGAGCGCGGTTTCTTCAGGAAGCGCATGCGGCCTCGGCGCTCAGCCACCCGAATGTCTCCACGATCTTCGAGGTCGGCGAAGAGGATGACGTCGCCTTCATCGCCATGGAATACATCCAGGGGGAAACGCTCGCGCAAATGCGTGCGCGGCGGACGCCCACGGTCGATGAGATTCTGGACATCGCCATCCAGGCCGCAGACGCGCTGGACGAGGCACAGGCGCAGGGGATCGTGCATCGCGACATCAAGTCCGCGAACCTGATGATCACCGCCCGCGGCCACGTGAAGGTTCTCGACTTCGGCCTGGCCAAGCTGCGCATCGCCGACGCCGACGCCGGGGGGGAGGACACAAAGATCAAGACCTCCCCCGGGCTGGTGATCGGGACGCCCTACTTCATGAGTCCCGAACAGGCCCTCGGCGCAACAGTGGATCACCGCAGTGATCTCTTCAGCCTGGGCGTCGTTCTGTACGAGTTGGTGACCGGGAAGCTGCCCTTCGTCGGCGCCACGACCACCGAGACCATCGAGAAGATCCGGCATTCCGAGCCCGATCCGATGGCGCGGTTCAACTACGCCCTGCCTCAGGAGCTGGAGCGCATCATCCGCAAGCTCCTGGAGAAAGAGCCTTCGCGCCGCTATCAGTCCGCTCGTGATCTCCAGGTCGATCTGCGAAATCTCAAGCGGGACACATCCTCGGGTGAGGTGGTCTCTCATCGCTCAGAGCCGCCGGCCCGCAGATCGCGAATGGCTCTCCTGTCCGCCGTGGCGGTACTGTTCGTTCTCGCGCTTGCCGCGTTCCTTCTGAAGCCGTGGAAACTCGCTCAGAAAAGCGGATCCCGCGCCCCCATCGAATCCATCGCCATTCTTCCGTTCGTGAATAGCGGCGGCGGCGCGGACAGCGACTACCTGAGCGACGGGATCTCGGAGAGCATCATCAACGATCTCTCGCGCATCGGCGACCTGCGCGTCATTCCGCGGGGCACGGCGTTCCAATACAAAGGCCGCGACAACGACGTACAGAAGGTGGCCGAGGAGCTGAACGTGCGGGCGGTGGTCACCGGCCGGGTGCAGCTCGCCG
>JANMSA010000316.1:0-1994 GCA_031388865.1 Acidobacteriota bacterium
GACCCTGTGGTTCGAGAGAAGAGGATCGCATAGTTGATTCGAGGAATGAATGCCGAGGATGCCAAGGACATCGCCCAGCTCTCGTTTATCGAGCTCTGGGAGAACCTTGCGACCTACGAGCCCGTTCGAGGTTGCGCTCGACCAGGGCGGCGGCCTCGCGCGACTGACCGGGGGATCGATCTCGAAAGTGCGGGGGACCTCACGCCGGATCGCGGCGGCTGCTACGACGGCAATCGGGACGCATCGAAGCTCGCCCGATTCACGCAAGCGTCACTGCCGAGGCGGCGCGCTTCATGAGTGTGTCGAGCCGACCCGAAGTTCCTAGTGTAAGATTTCGCCAGGCGGCGATGCACGAACACTGAAACAAAGGAAATCATTTGCCGACCATTAGTATTTTTTATGGAGTGGTGATTCAAATGTTCGCGAGAGATCAACCCGCCCCCGCATTTCCACGCGCTTTATGCGGAACATGAAGCACTGATCGATCTGCGTAACCTGAGTGTGCTTCGCGGATCGCTTCCGCGCCGCGCACTAGCGCTGGTGTTCGAGTGGGCCACGGAGCATCGCGACGAATTGATGGAGGATTGGGAGCTATGCAGCAGAATGCAGAAACCGAAGCGGATCGCACCACTGGCGTAGAACCGCCAGTCCAGCCGATGGCACCATGGCGTTTGTGTCAGATCCGGATCGTGGAGCATGGTGTTTTCGAGGCTCGGTTCGCTGACGGCACCAGCGGAACCGTTGATATGCGGCCGCTACTGGAACGTCATGAGGTGGAGGCTACGGTATTCGGCCCGCTTCGCGATCCCGCCATTTTCTCCGCGGCCAGCGTGCACCTCGGCGCGGTCGTATGGCCGGGAGACATCGACCTCGCTCCCGACGCGATGTATGACGCGATCCGTGCCGAGGGAAAGTGGCTTCTTGAATGACCACCGGACCAACAACTCTGCTCGGCACTCGCTTCTGATTTCACTTTATGTGATATTGCTTCCCAGATGAAGACCACGGTCGACCTACCGGACGATCTGCTGGTGGCGACAAAAAAGAGGGCCGCGGAGCAGCGCACTACCCTGCGCGCGTTGCTCGAGCGCGGCCTGCGCGGTCAACTCCGCCCCGCCAGGGCCCGCCCGCGCGGCCGAAAACGGCGGATCTGCCTGGTCACGGTTCAGGGAGGACTCCCCCCCGGCCTCGATGTAGCGGACCGCGCCGCCATGCACGAGTGGTTCCGGCGGAATCGGTGATCGCCGTCGACCCGTCTCACCGCTTGAGCAGTTTCGCCAACTCCGCTGAAATGCGGCTCATCCCGTCCCGGAGCCGCGCGTTTTCGGTACGCAGCTCGGCAAGATCCTTTCGAAGCTGCTGGATCTCCTCATTTCGATGCGCCGAGCCCGGGCGCGATTCCTCCGGCGCAGGTTTGCTGCCCCTCGCGGTGGCCACCGGAACCGGCTCCTCCTCGAGGGCCAGGGCCACGGAGTCGTGATGAGGGATCAGTTCGTCTTCGTGCAGGTGATCCACTTCGTCATCGAACGTGACCGGAATCGGAGTCATGCCTGAAAACGTCGCCGGCCGATCGCGTCCCTCGAGCAGGCTTTCCAGCGAGACTTCCTCCATCTGGTCGTAACCCTGGTCGATCGGACCCGCCTCGGGAAAGGGCACAGAATCGGGGAACGGATTCTCCTCCATGGCCGGTTCCTCGGAGGGCGGCGGTTCGGGAGCAGCCGTCTTTGCGGTGGCCTTCTTCCCTTTCTTGTCTTCCTTCGCTTCTTTTGTGGCGGCGGTGGGTTTCCCCTGCAAACGGTTGATGAGGTGCTTGGCGGTGATCTTGGAGACGAGCTTAAAGGTCTCCATGACCCCTTCACCCTTGATGGCCGACGCTTCCATGAAGGGATAACCTTCGAGGTTCAGAGCCTCCTGCAGGTCTTCAACGGGGAGGACTCCCGGGATGTCCCTCTTGTTGAATTGCACGACGATCGGGATCTCATTGGGATCGATCT
>JANMSA010000318.1:0-10862 GCA_031388865.1 Acidobacteriota bacterium
GGGACACGGCAAGTCACCAGGGAGTGCCCCGGACGAGTATCTCCTCGACTTCGGGACCAACCATGAAGGCGATCGCATCGAAGTGTCGACCCACGTCTACGGCGTCGGCCGGAACAACTATGAGATGGACGGCATCGAGAAAGACCGCCCGTGGCTCCAGAAGAATCATTAGCGGTAACCTTCGAAACTGAAGCGAAAGGGCGAGGCAGCATGCCTCGCCCTTTCTCGTCTCCGATCGCGCCGACACATGGGGCTGCTCACGGCCTTCATCCGCAGCTATCACGACGCAGACGCGACGACGGATCGCTTGGAGAGTAGATCTGCCGGCTCGTGGGGTAGAGCCTCGAGTTGCGCGGATCTCGCGCGTGCGAGAATGGTCGCATGAAGCGTCTCCGACCCTTCCCGATCATGCTTCTCGTCACCCTGCTCTTCTCGACGCGTCTGATCGCTCACGATACGTGGTTTGTGCCTGACCGCTTCCGCACAGCCCGGCCGGGCCCGGTGACCCTCTCGATTTCCAGCGGCATGGCATTCCCGGCGCTCGACCACGCCATCGCCGCCGATCGCGTCGAGATCGCCCGGTGGCGCTCGGGGCGTGGCGAGGGCAAACTGCCCTCGGGCAGGGTCGGAACCCACGCCCTCGAATTGACAGGCCACGCAGCCCGAGGCGTCACTGCCTTCTGGGTCGTCCTCCATCCGCGACCGTCAACGCTCAAGCGCTCGCAGGTGCGGGAGTACCTGACTCACCTTGGCATTCCTAACGCGGATGCTGCCTTCGAGGAGTGGGAGCGAACCTCGCAAGCGGACGAGACCGGGTACCGCTACACGAAGTATGCGAAGACGTTCGTGCGCACGGGGAACGCCGGCAATCTGCGCGTCTGGTCGGAGCCGACCGGCATGGTTCTGGAGCTCGTCCCTCAGAGCGACCCGACCTCGGTCGTCTCCGGAGGCACTCTCGATGTTTTGCTCCTCAATCGAGGCAATCCGCTCGCGGGTTACCCGGTCTCCCTGCTGCGTGATGGAATCAAGGACGCGAGGACCGCCGTCACCGACTCCGAGGGACGCGTTCGTCTCACGCTGCCGGAGGCCGGCGAAACCATGCTGCGCGCGACGACGCTCGAGCCGTCAGCAGACACGGCTTCGGCATGGGACGTCCACTTCACGACCATGACGTTCGAAGTGAAAGCCTCGACAGCGCGGGGGCAGTGACGGCTCCGGTCGCAATTCTGTCAACGCACTGTTCGATCCCTTGACCCTCGAACCCGTTCGAGGGCTTAGGTTGGTAGGTGATCGGGGCAGAAACAAGAGTCCCTCGCGGAACTCCCCCGGATTTTCCGGCAACGGGCCTCAGGAGAGGCTCCGTGCCGGGGCGTTTATCGCCTGGCAGCGACGGTCCTCATCGGTGAGGATGCCCTCGTGGGTCCATGAGCGGAAACCGTCAACGCCACCAGGACAATCAGCGGGAACAGTGTCCTTCGCCCGATTCGGACGGTCTTCATC
Source organism: Acidobacteriota bacterium (assembly GCA_031388865.1). Lineage (GTDB taxonomy): Bacteria > Acidobacteriota > Thermoanaerobaculia > Gp7-AA8 > Gp7-AA8 > QHVT01. The sequence goes on from JANMSA010000318.1 coordinate 1,501, forward strand.
TATTTCTCCCCACTCTTCGCGGCGAATTTCACCTGCAACGCGGTCTTGCCGTCTTTCGAGATCTTCGCGGATACGCGCATTCCGGCCGCGAGCTCCCCATGATGTCCCTGGTTCCCATCGGCGTGGGTGTACGTCGTGCTCTTAGAAACCAACACCGTGCGCTCTTTCCCATTCGTCATGTTGATGACGAATGAACCGTCCGCGCTGATGGTGGTGATGGTGCCGAGGTACGTATGCACCTCGCCGGCGTGGGCGAAGGCCATCGTGGCCGTAAAGAGGAGCAGAAATCCGGCGATTGAAATCCTTTTCATGAGTAATTCTCCTTCCATCAATGATGCGGTTTGGGGTCATGAGCAGCGACAGGTGGTGGCGTCTCCTCGCCGCCCTCGGCGAGGAAGGCCGCCTCCTGGCATTCTTCCGGTGACATCGGGTTGAGCTTCTCCATTTCGGCAAGCTCCGCCGGTGTGATCTTCGGGAGGTGCCGGATGAGGTGAACCAGACCCCAACTCCCGTATGCCGACTCCGCCGTCCCTGCCCCGAACGCAGGCATGCCGGTGAGGCGGATGCCGTTCTCGATCGTGGCGAACAGCTCGCCGTCCGACTGCGACTGCGTGGCAGCTTTGGTCATGTCCGGAACTTTCGGATAGAACTTCGGGCCCATCGAGGTTTCACCCTTGCCATCGTTGCCGTGACAACCGGCACAGTGGTCGGCGAAATGGGACCGTCCCTCAGCGAGAGTCCCGGGCGTGAGCGGCACCGGGTTCTTCGCGTCCTTCAAGTCTGACGGCACGGCATAGCGACGCATGGTGGTGGCCATCATCGCCTCCATCCTCGAGGGCTCGTCCAGGGAGCTGAATCCATGACGGAGCATCGACAAGAGCAGCGTGATGCCCAGCACTACGACCGCGACGGCGATGCCAAGCGCGATCTTCGTGCGCCGTCTCATTTGCCGTGTCCTTCATGCGACGGCGGCTTCGCCGCGGGAGTCGTCGACATCGCGTCGACGCGCCAGGCCGACGTCCCGCGCGGTTGCTTGTACCAGCCCGGGTCGCGGTCGTAGTCGAGGTCGTCGCGAACCTTGATGAGCGTGAACATGCCACCCATGTCGATCGTGCCGAAGGGACCTTCGCCCCCGAGCATGGCGATGCTGTTTCGCGGCATGGGCATCATCTCCCGGTGCTCCGCGTGAGCGCCCATGCCGTCCGTGCCCATGATCATCGTTCCGGGCACACTCCGGTTCAACCGCTCCTGCGTAGCCGATGGGTCGATGCCGAGCAGATTGGGGAGGTCATGCCCCATCTGATTCATGACGTGGTGCGTCTTGTGACAATGAAACGCCCAGTCGCCCGGATTGTCGGCGGTGAACTCGACGTCGCGGGTCGTCCCTGGCGGCACATTCATCGAGTTCTCCGGCCACCACGCCGTTCCCGGGATCGGCCCGGCGTCCGTTCCCGTGACGTACATCGCGTGTCCGTGAATGTGGATGGGATGCGAGTCCATGGTCAGGTTCGCCAGGCGGATCCGCACGCGATCGCCGGTGCGCACCAGCATCGGCTCGGTGCCCGGGAACACGCGACCGTTCATCGTGAACGTGTTGAAGTCGAGCATCACGGTGGGGTCGGGGGTCGCGGTGCCGGGCTTGATGAACCACTCGTTGAGAAAGATGGCAAAGTCGCGATCCACGCGACGCACGCTGGCGTCGCGCGGATGGATGATGAAGAAACCGTGCATGCCCATCGCGATCTGGGTCATCTCATCAAAATGAGGGTGATACATGACGGTGCCGGTCTGCTGCAGCGTGTACTCGTAGGCGTACGTTTCCCCGGGCAGGATCTTCGGCTGATTGAGCCCCGCCACTCCGTCCATGCCGTTCGGGAGAATCACCCCGTGCCAGTGCACGGACGTTCCTTCCGGAAGACGGTTGGTGACGAGGATCCGCACACGATCGCCTTCCACCGCCTCGATGGTCGGCCCCGGAGTCACTCCGTTGTAGCCCCAGCAATTGACGTTCAGGCCGTTCACGAACTCGCGGCGGACCGGCTCCGCGATGAGGTGAAACTCCTTGACGCCGTCCACCATGCGGAACGGGAGCGAGGTGCCGTTCGGGGTAAGGACCGGCGTGCGGCCGCTGCGCCTCCGCGCCGCGAGCGGTTTCGGCGGCGGACCACTTTCGCCGGACGCTCTCAGTACCTTTGCTTCCGCGTTTTTTCCGCCCAGAAGCCCGCCGACCGCGCCGGCGATGCTGGAGAAGAGAAGATTGCGACGTGTGAACGCCATGATTAGTGACTCCCTCTGCCAGCGCGCTTGCCAGTGTCCTGGCCGGTGGCCGGTGTGAACTCCGTGTCCGATGCGACGCCCAGCATCGTGGCCTCGAGGCTCGTGCGGGCGCTCCAGTACTCTCTCTGCGCGTCGATCAACTCGCGGCGCGCCTGCATCTCGTTCTGTCTGGACTGCAGCAGCTGGAAGATCCCCACGATCATGGCGTTGTGCTCCAGCTTGGTGAGCTCCACGATGCGCGCACGTCGCGGCACGATTACGTCGCGGTAATACTCGACGCGGGCGCGCGCTTCCACGAGAGTCGTCCGCGCTGAGCGCAGTTGCGACGACGATTCGGCCTCGAGTGCATTCAGCAGATGCCGGGCGCGCAGGAACTGCGCTTCGGCTCGTGATCGGCCCGCGCGGCCGGTGTTGAAGATCGGAATGGGAATCTCGATACCGGGGCCGCTGGTGTGCTCCCCACCCGGCTCGCGCTCGTAGTGAAAGTCGGCAAGCGTTTCTTCCAGCACCGCCAGCCGCGTGAGCGGTACCTGCCGCTGGGCCACTTCGAGCTCACGGCGGGCGATGGCGATGTCCAGCCGCTGCGCCGCGGCCAACCGCTCGAGATTCGGCAGATCGAGCTCCGACTCCGGCAAATCGGGGAACGTCGTGGGGATGCGCCACTCGGAATTCGCGTCCCGCAGTCCCATGCGGCGCACGAGCATTTCGCGCGCGAGCAGCAACTGCTGCTCCGCGCGGGCGAGGTCGAGCTTGGCCTGCTCATAAAGCGCCTGCTCGTTCTCGAGGTCGAGATCGGTAATGTTCTCGGCCCGATGCTGCCTGAGCGCGACATCGGCGGCGGTTTGGGCCGACTCCAGGATCGCGGCACTCAACGCGACATGCTGCGTCGCGGCAAGGAGCGCGAAGTAGTCCGACCGGACCTCTCCCGCAAATCGCAACACCTCCGAGCTCACGCGCATCTGGGCCGCATCGAATGCTGAGCGGCCGAGGGCACGGCGGCGAGGGAGCTGGATCAGCTCGATGAGCGACTGCGCCAGCCGCAACTCGTAAGGGCGGAACGGTGCACCTGGAAAGCGGATCTCGAACTCGAGAACCGGATTCGTGATCGTGCTCGCCTCGAGAAGATCTGCGCGGGCGATCCCCAGCTCCCCGAGCGTGACCTGCAGACGGGGATTGTTGACCATCGCGATCGCCACCGCCGCGTCCGCGGTGAGGTCGTCCGCCAGCATGGCCGCGACGCGCTGGTCATCGTCCTTTGCGGGCTGCGCTCTCCACTCCACAGACGGTCCCCCACGCTGGGCGACGGTCTGCTGCACCTCGCTGGTGCCCGCGTCCCGCGGCACGCTCACACAGGAGGCGAGCAGCAGAACGCTGGCGGTCAGGAATACTGTCGTGATCGACTTCATCGATTGGTCCTCATTTCTTGATTTGCAGTCATCCCGAGCGCCCTGGTCAAGGGACCTGTGCGGGCGGGGTGACAGGCATGAGCACGCGATGCCCCACCCACCCGGGTCCCTCGACTCACGCTCGGGATGACACCACTCACCCGGCTCATTTCTTCTTCACCAGCGCCATGCCGCACTTCGGGCAGGAGCCGGGCTTGCCGCTCGTCACCTCGGGGTGCATCGGGCAGGCGTAAACGGTGACCGCGGCAGGTCTGGACTTCGGAGTTGCCTTGACTCGCGACTTCGGAGCGGGTGACGGCGCAGTCTGACCATGCTGGCTGTGATCCATGGACGGCGCAGGGACCGGCGCGGCGACGGACGTTTGTGCGCCGCCCGACTGCGCACTCCCTCCATGCTGGCTGTGATCCATCGCGGGCGCGGCTCCGCCGCCCCCGCCACCCGCCTTGCTGGCTTCGGAGACGGAGACCGGAACCGGCGTGTCGAAGGGGTCGGGGCGAAGCGTGGCGGCGGGACGCAGTTGCTGCATCTCGCTGTTCGTGTTGGGAGCGCTCATCGCCGGACTTGCTGCGCTGGCAACTCCCTGCTGCATTCCGGACATGGCGCTGTGGTCCATCCCGGTCATCGACTGGCCCGGCTTCATCTGCGAGTGATCCATCCCCGCCATCGATTGACCTGGCTTCATCTGCGAGTGATCCATCCCCGCCATCGACTGACCTGGCTTCATCTGCGAGTGATCCATCCCGCCCATCGATTGACCTGGCTTCATTTGCGAGTGATCCATCCCAGCCATCGACTGGCCTGGCTTCATCTGCGAGTGATCCATCCCAGCCATCGACTGGCCCGGCTTCATCTGCGAGTGATCCATCCCCGCCATCGATTGACCCGGCTTCATCTGCGAGTGATCCATCCCAGCCATCGACTGACCTGGCTTCATCTGCGAGTGATCCATCGCGGCCATGGTCGAGTGATCCATGCCGGTCATCGTGGCGGGATCATCGGACGTGGTTCCGCTGGAAGCGTTGTGACCTCCATGCCCATCGCCGCCTACCGACGTACCTTTCTTCTGAGCTTCCCGGAACGCAGCCGCGCTCTTGCTGGCGATGGTCTGCTCCCCGCCGCATGCGGCGATGACGATGAGCAGCGCGGCTGTTACGACCAGTCGTGCCGCGAACCTGCGATTGTAATGCTTCATGAAGGAGCTCCTTGAGTCACTCGAAGCACGCGCCCGGCGAGCCGGTCACGAACGCACTTCGGTTCAAACGAAGAATGGAGAGACGGGGCGTCAGCGATCGCGGCAAGGACTAACCCTGCACGGCAAGTGAGCCTCGTGGAGGAGGGATCAGACGAGAAAGGAGTTGTCGAGAACGTGCAGACCGACATCACGATCGCAACGGATCGCACCGAGGGTGATGAAGCTGCGGTAGGACGACGTTGGGGAGGCAACGACGCGAGACACAGCACTCACAGCCACGAGCCGGAACGCGAAGGGCGCCTCAGCCGCGATCCGCTTGACCGGCTCCTGCTTCTCCCTTGCCGGGGGAACCGCGTCGTGATTGCCGTCATGCCCGGCGTGCGTCTCGCCGCGCATCACGCTCGCAGCCATCTCGCAGATCGGCATCAGCTTGTGCATCACGCGGTGGAAGGGCAGGACGCAGCAACCGACCAGAAATACCGTCGCCAGCAGCACCGGAACGGTGGCTGCGGTGATCCATAAAGCGGCGACGACCTGGCGTTTCATCTGAGATCAGTTCCTGCAACTTTCACTCCGAACAGCGGAAGGACCGCGCACGTTCCCCGTCAGAAAGATCCTCGGGCCAGGCGAATCTGCTTGGTGGTGGCGGTTTGCTCGGTCCAGGTGAAGTAAACGTCGCTGCCGAGCTTGGCCGTGCGAGCAAATCCTGCGGCGCGGGCCGTGCTTGAATCGGCGACCTTGACGGACGGCTCGACCTTCCCGTTTCGCCCGACGCGCCGCGCACGAATTTCCCCACCGGTCGTCGTCTGCTCCAACCAGGTGACCAGTGCCGTGTCGCTGTCGAGCAGGACCACGTCGAGACGACCGATCGGTTTCCCGTCGTCGACCGGGAGCGGCTTCGCGAACGTGGTTCCTCCGTCGTCCGAGAAGGAAACGAACGCGCGCCCCTTGTCTTGCGCAGCGGTGAACCAGGCTGTCGCGGCCCGGTTGCCGATCGCATCGATCTGCGGCCCGTTGACGGGACAACCGGCGATCTTCCACCCGTCCTGTTGCACCAGCGCAGGTTTCGACCACCCCTTCGCCGACTTCGCGACATACGCGACGTCGCGGATCTCGCCGGCGGATCGATCGCGATAGACGATCACGGGACCGGAGTCCGTCACGGTCATCCCGGTCGTGCAGCATTCACATGTGCGGGGATCGAGCTCCGTATCGCCCGCGATCTCGCCCTTCGCGCTCACGGCAGCGTAGCGAATGGTCATGTCGCCAGTGGATTCGTGACCGGAGCCGTCGTGGTCGGGCGCGTTCATGTTCCGCCCGTCCAGCCACGTCGCACCGACTCCGCCACCGGGCAGCGGCGCCAGCGTCACGAAGCCGTGCTCCGCCTTTTTCCCGTCGCGATTGAGCAGGAACGGCTTGCCCCAGCTCTCGCCGTCCGAAGACGTGGCCATGCGCACGTCGTACGAGTAGGTGTCCGAGCCACTCTTCTGCAGCCAGTGCGCGAAAAGCACGCCCTGCGCGTCTTCGACGATGGAGGGGAAATCCGCCCAGTTCACGAAGAGATCGTTCCGCTCGACGATCGTGCGCGGGACGGACCACTGGCCGTTCCGGTAACGCGCGAAGCGGAGCGCGAAACGGTCCGTGTTCGCGACCGGCTCGAGCCAGCTGAGAAGGATCGAATCGCGACTGGCGAAGAGAAAGGGCTCGGCCGCTCCCGCCCCGGCAGGGGACGTGATTCCTTCCACCGCGCTCTTTACCGCCGCAGCGGGCGCCTGCACGCTGGGCTCAGCCGCCTTCTGTTCCTCCGCGCATCGAAGAGTCATCAGGACTAGCGCTGCCACCGTTACGATGTTCTTCACACTTCCTCCGATCAGGCGGAAGGATGAGGGATGAGGGGTCAAGTCTACAAGTCTTCGAGTCTTCAAGCCTTCAAGTCTTCGAGGGAAGTTCGCACGGATCGTCAAGAGCTTGCCGACTCGAAGACTTGAAGACTCGAAGACTCAGATTTTCGCGTGCCGCAGCCGCAGAGCGTTGGCGATGACCGAGACGGAGCTGAAGCTCATCGCCGCCGCGGCGATCATCGGGCTCAGAAGCAGTCCGAAGAATGGATAGAGCACGCCCGCCGCGATGGGCACGCCCAGCGCGTTGTAGATGAATGCGAAAAAGAGGTTCTGTCGGATATTCGACATCGTCGCGTTGCTCAGTCGCCGGGCGCGAACGATGCCGCGGAGATCGCCTTTGACGAGCGTGATGTCCGCCGCTTCCATGGCCACGTCCGTCCCGGTCCCCATGGCGATGCCGACTTCCGCCTGGGCGAGTGCGGGAGCGTCATTGATCCCGTCACCCGCCATCGCCACCACGCGCCCCTGCTGCTGCAGGCGCTTGATGACATCGGCCTTCTGCTCCGGCAACACTTCGGCGATCACCTCGTCGATCCCGAGCCTCTTGGCGACCGCGTTCGCTGTGGTTTTGCTGTCGCCGGTCAGCATCACCACTCGCAGGCCCGCCTCGTGGAGCTGGCGAATGGCATCCGGGGTCGTTTCCTTCACCGGGTCGGCAACGGCGATCAATCCGGCGAACTGGCCGTCGACGATCACGAACATCACTGTCTGGCCATCCGCGCGCATCGTTTCCGCGCGTTTCGAGAAGTCGCCCGCGTCGACGCCGAGGTCGGTGAGCAGAGCGTGGTTGCCGAGGGCGACGCGCTTGCCGTCGACGACGCCCTGCACGCCCTTCCCGGTCATCGACGCAAAGTCGGAGGCGGCACGAATCGTCGCGCCCTGTGCCTCCGCGCCACGAATGATCGCCGCGGCGAGGGGATGCTCGCTCGCGCGCTCGACGCTCGCTGCCAGACGGAGGAGCTCCGCCTCCGCGACACCGCCGGCCGTGACGACGCCCGCCAGCTCCGGCTTCCCGAGCGTGAGCGTTCCCGTCTTGTCGACGACCAGCGTATCCACCTTCCTCAGGACTTCGATCGCTTCGGCATTGCGGAACAGCACCCCCGCCGACGCACCCTTCCCTGCCGCAACCATCACCGACATCGGAGTGGCCAGACCGAGCGCACACGGACAGGCGATGATCAGCACGGCCACGGCATTCACGAGCGCGTAGACGAAGCGCGGCTCTGGCCCGAACACCGACCAGACCGCGAACGTGATCAGCGCCGCTGCGATCACGGTGGGAACGAACCACGCGGACACCTGATCGGCGAGCTTCTGGATGGGCGCGCGGCTGCGTTGCGCCTGCGCCACCATGTTCACGATCTGTGAAAGGAGCGTATCGGCGCCGACGCGTTCCGCACGCATGAGCAGGGATCCGGTCGTATTCACCGTGGCGCCGATCAACCGGTCGCCAGCCACTTTCTCGACCGGTACCGGCTCCCCCGTCACCATCGATTCGTCGACATTGCTCGTCCCTTCGCTGACCACGCCGTCGACCGGAATCTTCTCGCCCGGCCGGACGCGCAACGTGTCGCCGGGGTGCACCTGGTCGAGCGGCACGTCGCGCTCACTCCCGTCTGTGTCGACGCGCCGGGCCGTCTTGGGAGCGAGGCCGAGCAACGCGCGAATGGCGGAGCCGGTGCGGCTTCGCGCGCGCAGCTCCATCACCTGTCCCAGCAGCACCAGCGCGACGATCGCTGCGGCTGCCTCGTAGTAAACGCCGACATTGCCGGCGTGATCGCGGAACGATGCCGGAAAGACACCCGGGAAAATCGTCGCGAAGAGACTGTAGAGGTACGCGACGGACACGCCCAGTCCGATGAGCGTGAACATGTTCAGGTGGCGATTGACGAGGGAGGCCCATGCGCGCTGAAAGAACGGCCAGCCGCCCCAGAGCACCACAGGCGTCGCAAGCGCGAGCTCGATCCACGAGGCCCGCGTCATGACTCCGTGTGGCAGAACGTCCAGGCTGGAGATGTGCCGCACCATCGCGAAAATCACCAGAGGAATGGTCAGCGCGGTGCTGACCCAGAAGCGCCGCGTCATGTCCTTCAGTTCGGGATTGTCTTCTTCTGCCGTGACCGTGCGCGGCTCCAGTGCCATCCCGCAGATCGGGCAGTTGCCGGGCGCGTCGCGCACGATCTCCGGATGCATCGGGCACGTCCACTCGGTCTTCATCGCCGGGGCGGCGATCGCCTCCGGCTCCAGCGCCATCCCGCACTTAGGGCACGCGCCCGGTCCCTTCTGTCGCACTTCCGGGTCCATGGGGCACACGTACACCGCGTCCGCGGGGGCGGCCACCGGTGAGGGCTGCTTCCTGTCTGCCTCGATCACGGAATCGAACTTTCTCTTGCAGCCAAGACCGCAGAAGTAGACGGTCTTCCCGTCGCGCTCGGACGTGCCCGCGGCCCGGTCCCTGGAGATGGTCATGCCGCAGATCGGATCGACGACCTGCTCGGGCACAAGGGGACTGACGCCGTATCCGGCAGGGTTCGCATCGAACTTCTGTTTGCAGGGCAGCGAACAGAAATAGAACGTCCTGTCACC
>JANMSA010000330.1:0-6772 GCA_031388865.1 Acidobacteriota bacterium
CGCGTCTGTTCATCGTTCATCGTTCATCGTTCATCGTTCACGTCATCGTTTGTTACTCGCGCTCCCATTCCTTTCTCTCCTCCTCAGCTGCGCGCCTGCCGAGCCTAAGCGGCTCGACGTTCTGCTCATCACCCTGGACACCTTTCGCGCGGACCGCATCGGCCCGCGGACACCGAATCTGACTCGCCTCGCGGCAGGCAGCGTTCGATTCCTGCAGGCGCAGTCGCCGGTGCCGTTGACGCTTCCTGCACATGCGAGCATCCTTTCCGGAGCGCTGCCTCTCCACCATGGACTGCGCGTGAATGGTGCAGGTGTGTTTCCCGCGGATCAGGAAACCCTGGCGACCACACTGTCTGTCGCCGGCTACCGCACCGGAGCGTTTGTCGGCGCGTTCGTGCTCGATCGTCGCTTCGGCCTGCATCGAGGCTTCGATGTGTACGACGATGAGATCGTGCGTGATCCCAATGCGGACGTCACGCTGGAGACGGAGCGTCGCGCCACCGTGGTCGTCGATCGCGCGCTGGCGTGGTTGCACCCGCAGGACGCGAGTCCGTCGTTCGCATGGGTTCATTTATGGGACGCACACGCGCCCTACGCTCCCCCGGCCCCGTACGATCAGACGTATGACGGCGAGATCGCGTACGTCGATGCGCAGCTCGGACGCCTCCTCGCCGCGGTGGACCGCGCGAACACGATCGTCATCGTGGCGGCGGATCACGGTGAATCACTGGGCGAGCATGGCGAGCTCACTCATGGACTGCTGTTGTACCAGTCGTCGCTGCACGTTCCCATGCTCATCGCAGCTCCAGATCTGAGGGCTCGCGCGATCGCTGAACCGGCGAGCACGATCGACATCGCTCCCACCGTTGCCTCCCTGCTCGGGCTTGCGATGCCGAAGCGCGACGGTCGCGATCTCGCGGACGCGCTCCACAAAGGGACGCAGTTGCCGGGCGGCGATCTTCATGCGGAGACGCAGTACCCGCTGGCCTTTGGCTGGAGTGAGCTTGCGGCGATGCGGCGCGGGAACCTGAAACTGATTTCCGGTCCGGCGCCCGAGGTTTACGATCTCGCTCAGGATGGGAAGGAAAGTGCGAACATTCTCGCAACGTCGCGCAGGACGTTCCGCGAGCTCAATTCGAAGATTGAAGCACTGCGCACGACGACGCTCGCCGCCTCGCAGACCCCCATCGATGAAGAGACCAGAGCCAGGCTGGCCAGTCTCGGCTACGTCGCACCCGGGCCCGCGAATGCAGGCGTGGGGCCGCGGGATCCGAAGGCGATGGCGCCGCTCTTCACCGAGTTCGAGCGCGCGCTCTCCGCGATGGGCCGGGACGACGCACGCGGCGCGTTGAAGCTTCTGCTGGAACTGGTGCTCCGCGATCCTGCCAATCCCGTCTTTCGCGCGACGCTGGCCCGCGTGTACCGGAGCCTCGGGTCGAGCGCTGAAGCGGTCGCTCTCTATCGTCAGGCCGTTGCACTCGCGCCGCGCGATGCCGACAGCTGGTACAACCTCGGCGTCGCACTCTCCGAATGCTGCGACCGCAAGGAGGCTCTTGCGGCTCTCACCGAGTCCTCACGCCTCGACCTGGGCCGCGCCGCAACGCACAACGCGATCGGAGTCCTGCTCATCGAAGGGGGCGACCCTCAGCGCGCCGCGGATGCGTTCCGTCGCGCCGTGGACGCCGATCCGCGGGACGCGCGGGGCTGGAACAACTCGGGCAACGCCATGCGGGAACTGGGACGCGTTGCCGAGGCAGAGAACGCGTACCGAAAAGCAATGACCGTTGCTCCGGCTTACGCTGATCCGTTCAACGGTCTGGGTGTGCTCCTCGTGCAGCAGCGGCGTGCGCGCGAAGCGATCCCGCACTTCGACACCGCCGTCCGCCTGCAGCCCGATCTTTACGAGGCGCAACTGAATCGGGGGATCGCTCTGCAGGAGTCGGGCGATCGCGTTGCCGCTGCAGCGCAGTACCGGCAGCTTCTCGCGAAACTACCGGCGGGCGCTTCGCACCGTGCGCAGCGCGATGCCGCTCGAGAGCTATTGCGGAGCATCGAGAATTCGTAACACGTTCCTCTGACGAATGTAACCGGTGCCATGCGCCAGCCTCCCGGAATTTGATCTATAGTGCGGGAACTCTCACATGTCGAATCGATCCGCAGCTGCTATTAGGAGGATCTCAATGGTTTCTCGATCCCAACGTTTCCTGATCCTGTGCCTCGCTCTACTCTTTGTTTTCCCGTCCGTCGTTCTCGCGCAGGGCAGCGCCTCGACTCTCAGCGGCGGCGTTGCGGACGAGACGGGAGCGGCGCTTCCAGGTGTCTCCGTGACTGCGACCAACAACGCGACCGGCCTGACCAGGACGGTCGTGACGGAAGCTGATGGCAGCTATCGTTTCGGCAGTCTTCCGGCCGGCACGTATAACGTCAAAGCCGACCTTTCCGGATTCGGTTCTGTCGACACGCGTGGCGTCGTCCTGAACGTCTCGCGCGAACGCCAGCTCGACGTCACGCTGCGTCAGGCCGCGGTGCAGGAGTCGATCACCGTCACCGCGGAAGCGCCACTCATCGCCACGGCTCCGGCGATCGGCACGTCGGTCAGTCAGGACGAGCTCGAAAACCTGCCGCTGAATGGCCGCCAGTTCGCGAACCTCGGTTCGCTCGCGCCCGGTACACAGCTGAACTACAACGCGGATCCCACCAAGCCCGGTCAGCTCACGATCGCGCTCAATGGGGGCATCGGCCGCAACGTCAACTTCATGGTCGACGGCGGGGACAACACCGACGACACCATCGGCGGCGCGCTGCAGAACTTCAATCTGGAAGCGGTGCAGGAGTTCACGATCCAGACGCAGTCGTACAAGGCCGAGTACGGGCGTTCGTCCGGTGGCGTGCTGACGGTCGTCACCAAGACCGGCACCAACGACTTCGCGGGAAGCCTCTACGGTTTCTATCGTGAGGACAGCCTCAATTCCATCACCGAGTCCGAGCGCATTGGCGGCGGTGGGAAGGCTGCTTATGAGCGGAAGCAGTACGGCGGATCGATTGGTGGTCCGATCGTGCGCGACCGGATGCACTTCTTCGTCACCTACGAAGAGACCGAGCGTCCTTCCAGCTACATCATCAATACCGACGGTATTTTCCCGGCCTTCGACGGAAACGCGGTGGCCATTCCCTTCACGGACAAACTGATCACGGCCAAGAGCACCGTGAACATTTCCGCCGCGCAGTATCTGCAGGTCCGTTACGGCTACCAGAAGAACGCCGACAAATACGGCGCCGGCCCGCAGGCCCTGCCGTCGTCTCTCGGCACACTCACCAACGAGTATGAGTCTTACCTGCTCGGCCACACCTGGACGCTGGGCGGGTCGAGAGTGAACGACTTCGTCTTTCAGTGGACGAATTTCGACAACGCCATCACCGCCGACTCGGACGAGCCCTCGCTGGTCTTCCCCGGTGGCGTCACCGTCGGTCAGAACGGCAATACTCCGCAGACCACAGTCCAGGAGAAATCGCAGTTCAAGGATGACTTCTCCTGGTCTTCCACGATCGGTGGACGGCGCCACGAGTTCAAGGCCGGCGCCGGCTGGATCCACGAGCCCATCCTCGGCGGCAGCTTCACCACCGGCATTGCGGGCCAGTACACCTTGAAAGAGGATCGCGCCGACTCGCCCGTGACCACCATTACCGTGAACGGCGGCTTCGCGGGCTTCTCGACGCCCGTCGATCAATATGCTTTCTACTTTCAGGACGACATTTCTCTGAATGATCGCCTGACCATCAACGCCGGGCTGCGTTACGACATGTCCACGGGATTCGATCTGGATCAGAGCAGCAATCCGGTGCTGCAGGTGCTCTCCCGTCAGACGACCTACAACGACACGACGTATCTGGGTGACTTTCAGGGGTGGGACGGACAGCTCGAGAACGACACGGACAACTTTGCGCCGCGTCTTGGGTTCACCTTTGACCTGCGTGGGAACGGCACCCACATCCTGCGCGGCGGTCTGGGGCGTTACTTCGACTTCCCTTATACGAACGCCACGATCCTGTTTCCGGCCGAGGCCGTGCTGTCGAACTTCGGGACGGTTTACAACCTGAATGACCAGAACGGCATCCGCAACGCGGACGGCTCGTTTTTCCGCCCCGGTCAGCCGCTTCCCCCTGGAGGCGCGACGACCATCGCCCGGCCGACGCCCGGCAATGTGGCGCATCCGTCCATCACCAACACGCCGTACTCCGATCAGATCTCGCTCGGCTACGCGACAGAGCTGACGAACTGGCTTGGTGTGAACCTCGACGTGACGCACATCGAGTATCGCGACATTCCGTTCCGCTTTCGCTACAACGGCTTCCTCGACAACAACGGCGCTCCGATCGCGTCGCGTCGTTTCGCGTCCGCCGGCATCGGCAACAACAACCGCATGTGGGTCGGAAACGGTGAAGCCGACTACGACGGACTGAACATCGGCTTCCGCGCGAAGATGGCCGGCAAACTGGAAACGCAAGGCTTCTACACGCTGTCGCGCATCGAGGGGAACGTGCTCGCTGGTGCTGACGAGTTCCGCCTGACCAACGGCAACCATCAGCCCGACCGCCGGGGCGACCAGTCCATCAACTTCCGTGACCCTGCATGCGACGCGTGCTTCGGCCCGCTCGATACGGACGCACGCCACAAGTTCACCGTGAGCACTCTCTATCGCGCTCCCTTCGGCTTCAACGTCTCCGGAGTGTTGCGTTACCGCTCGGGTCTTCCGTACAGCGAGCGCTATGGGCGTGACCTGAATGGAGACCGGTTCGTCGAGGACCTGGTCCCGGGAACGAAGGCGAACAGCCTTCGTGGTGATTCGTTCTCCCAGTTCGACGTCCGCCTGTCGAAGGACTTCCGCTTCACTCAAGCGCTCGGCATCGAGCTGATTGCCGAAGTGTTCAACGCGTTCAACGAGACCAATCCGGCCGCGTTCAACGGCCAGCGCTTCACCGGTGCGCGCAACGCCGCGGGGAATGACATCCCCAACCCGCTCTTCCAGCAGCCGACCACCTACGCGGGCGATCCGCTCCAGGGTGAGCAGCGCCTGCTGCAGCTTGGAGCGCGCTTCCGCTTCTAGCTCTCATCCAGTCAGCAGTGAAAAAGGCGGCCGCAAGGCCGCCTTTTTTGTGTCTCCGGATGTGAACGCTTGATGACAGATTCGTGACCACGAACCTGCCACAGACTTCACGGAACCGTTGCGAATGATACGGAATCCCGAACGGAGGCGAAGCGCGGTTTTAGTTAAGTCGATGAGGATGCAGGAGTTGAGGGTTTGGCCCGCGCGGCCCCTGGTTTGCGACCTCGTAGGGATTACGTTACGCTCCCGGCACTTTTTGCAGGGTCAGGTTTAGCAGGGTTCAAAATCCAGGAGGAAAGAAATGAAGCAAAGGTTTTTTAGTATCTGCGTCATCGCTCTTCTATTGCTGAGCGCGGGTTCTCTTTTCGCGCAGGAGCAGACTTCATCCATCATGGGCACCGTCACCGACTCGAGCGGCGCAGTTCTGCCGGGCGTGACGGTGGAAGCGTCGTCCGCGCGTGGTCAGCGCTACACGGCGCAGACAGACGGGAGTGGTCACTACCGCTTTCCGTCGATCCAGCCGGGTATCTATAGCGTCTCGGCGAACCTGTCCGGCATGACGCCGGCCTCGGCCACGAACGTCGAAGCCCGTCTCGGTGGCTCGCCGCGCGTGGATCTCAAGCTCGGCCTCAGCGCCGTCAGCGAGACGATCAGCGTCACGGCCGAAGCTCCGGTCGTGGACGTGACGTCCAGCGCAGCTGCGACATCCATCCGTTCGGAGTCGTTCGAGCAGCTGCCGAAGGGCCGTGACTTCACGTCGCTGGTCACCTTCGTCGCTGGTGCGAACAACGAGTCGAAGGGCGGCGGGATCTCCATCGATGGCGCCACTGCCCTCGAGAACCGCTTCATCGTCGACGGCGTCGACACGACCGACCCGCTCAGCGGCGGAACCGGCAAGCGCGTCATCACCGACGTCGTTGACGAAGTGCAGGTCAAGTCGGCTGGTTACGAAGCCGAGTTCGGCGGCGCCACGGGTGGCGTCATCAATGTCATCACCAAGACCGGCACCAACCAGTTCTCCGGCGCCGTCTCCGGACTCTACCGCGACCGCAGCTGGGACGGCGAAGAGCGCCCGAACCTCCAGGCCTCGTCCGGTTCCCCTGTAGTCGCCGAACAGGTTCGGCTCAAGGAAGACGACACCACGGTCTTCGAGCCGGGTATCAATCTCGGCGGCCCGATCATGCGCGACCGGATCTGGTTCTTCGGCGCGTACTACCCGACGTACAACAACACCGACCGGACCGTGACCTTCATTGCCCCCGGCGCGTTCGCCCCCACGCAGACATTCACCCAGGAAGACAAGCAGGACAACATCCTGGGCAACATCAGCGGCAACCTCGGCGCCAAGGCGCTGTTCAAGGTTTCCGCAAACATCACCGGCGGCACCACGGACAACCCGGGCCTGCCTGGCCGCGATGGCCGCGGAGGTCCGAACCCCGCCCTGTACAACGGTCTCCAGAACATCGCCGAGAACGATGCGTACTCGGGTTACTTCGACTTCATCCCCACTCCGATGCTGTACCTCAGTGCCCGTGCCGGTCAGCTGACCACGCACTTCGAGAACAAAGGCATCAGCACGGACAATGCAGGGAATGTTTATGTAGCCGGAAACTACTTTGATGGGTCAGTCACATCTATGATGCTGAAAAAATATGATGCTGCCGGAA
>JANMSA010000331.1:0-9667 GCA_031388865.1 Acidobacteriota bacterium
CGGGCGTTCAGAATCGGCGCAGGAGGAGCAAAGAGCCGATCATCGTACGGCGGCATCTTCGCTTTCCACGATCTCCATCGCGAAATCAGGCGCCTGTTCCGGTCGCAGGAGGTGCGGAGTATGAATCATGGAGGGCGGCAGATCTTCGACGCCCGGGACGACGACGTATACCTTTGCGTGCTCGGGAAGTTTCACCGTTTCCAGCAGTTTGACTTCGCCCCCCTCGACGACTGCCTCATATGTCAGAACCTTCATCGAATTCAGCTTACCACCGGCTCGGCCGGAGGTGGCGACGCTCTCGATCGGGCTGGTGGGGAAATCGAACTTGACCGCGTAAGGTTCGAAGAACGTCGTCACGTATGTTCGGCCGCTCTCGCGCAGCGTGTTCCGCGAACGTGTCGTCCTTCTGTTTCTCGATCTTTGCTGGGTTGGATCATCGAGCTGGCTTGGGCGGCTTGCGCATCGGCTCCCGCGCCGGAATCTGCAACTGCGCGGTGTCGAGCCCTTCGAATCGCCGGCGAATCGAACGCATGAGCTCCGAAGCAGAGCCGCCCTCTTCCCGGGCCAGCTCCGCGCGCAGGATCCGTCTGGCCTCCTCTTCCATCGAACAGCGATGACGGGCGGCGCGAATCCGCAGTCGCGCCTTGGTTTTCTCGTCCATCTGGCGGATCGTCAGACTTGCCATCATTGACCTCAGTGCGATCAATGATTGCACTTGTCGTAAGGACCAGCCAAAGAGCGGACGCGACTACCGGATCGAGATCGAACCGCGTATCGAAAACTCGATCAGCCGCGTCGGCAAATGCGGTAGCGGCGTCGACGGTCGTGGTGAACGCTGTCGATCCAGTGCGGGTGACGGTGAACGTGCCATGACCGGCTGCCGCTCGTTGCAGCCATGAGCGCAGTACGACGGGCTACAGCCGCCGCAGAGCGATCGCCGCCAATGCCAGCCCGAGCGCGATCAGCGCCCACTCCGACGCCGTCGGGATCGCCGTCGCCGCAAGCGCCACAAATGTGGCCGTCGAGGCGGCGTTCCCCGGCGTCGGGTCGGCGACATCCGAGATCACGGTCGCCGAGTTGCTGATCGTTCCCGCGCTTTCGATCCGGACGGTGATGCTGATCGTCGCGCTGGCCCCGTTCGCAAGCGTTCCCAGCGAACAGACCACGCTGGTCGTCCCGCTGCAACTTCCCTGGCTCGGTGTTGCCGACACGAACGTCGTCCCGCCGGGCAGCGTGTCGGTGACCACCACGTTCGTCACGTCGTCCCGCCCGTCGTTCGAAACGGTGATGTCGAAGGTTTTCAACCTGATCTTCCGCTGGTCCGACGAGCTTGCGAAGCGGGTGCCCCGATGACGCTTCTCTGGTCCTCGCGGATCGCCTTGCGAGGGGGTTGCACGCGCCGTTACTGGTTCCGCGTGAGCCGCGCTGTCCAGTTCTGCACGACCGTGATCGGGGCGTCCGTGTTGGCGGTTTCGTGGTTCAGGATGAAGTGCTCACCGCTGGCGTCCACGTCGAACGAGGGGACCGGGAAACCCCTCTGCATTCGCTTCAGGCGGAATGTGAAGAGCAACTGGGGCTTGCCGGCCGCGAAGGAGGGCCCGGCCGTTACCCGGACCGCCATGACCGCGTTGTCCGGGCCGAGGTAGTAGAGTTCCTGACTATCGCCTCGCCACCGCGGCGTCCCCCCGCCGTCTGCCGAGACCTGCCAGGGCGAACCGCCTGCCGCCGGCTGCACGTAGACCTCGAGGCGGCCAGACTCGTCCGAAGAGTAGGCGACCCAGCGGCCGTCCGGCGAGAACACTGCCGCGCCCTCGTTGAACGGCGTCTGCACCAGTGGAGTGAGCGTCTTCTCCGCGAGCGCGTAGATCAGAATGTCGGTTTTCGTCGCCTGCGACGCGACACTGCCGCTCGATTCGATCAGCAGCCGTCTCCCATCCGGCGAGAATCCGGTCGGCCTCATCGACTGTGGTGTGACCAGCAGTGCCTCTTCCGCGCCCTGCCCCGAAGCCCGCTTCCGATAGACATCGCCTGGGTCAACGCGATTGGAGCCGAAGGCAATCCACTCTCCATCGGGAGACCAGACGGGCGAGTACTCATCCGCGGAGTGGAAGGTGAACCGCGCCGTCGTTCCGCGCTTCAGGTCGAAGATGCGGATGTCTTCGGTCTGGTCGACGAGGGACACAGCCAGGAGGTTGCCGTCCGGAGAGAGCGCCGGACCCGAGTAAACCCCATATTGCGGAATGGCAGACGTGTTGATTCCGGAGCGCGTCGACGACACCAGTCGCGATTGCCCCAGCTTTCCACCGGCGTGATACACGAGCGTGCCCGCATCCGACACGGAGGCGATCACTTGCTCGGTGCCGGAATACGAGGTATTGGGTGCGAGCGCCATCGGACTTCCGGAGAGTGTCAGGCTCTTCGCATCGAACGCCTGCGCGAGCAGCGATCCGTCCCGGAAGAAAAGAAGGTAGCCGGGCGTGGCGTACATCACCGACGAGTTTGCGCGCAGAAGCGGTTGACGTTTTCCCGTCGACATCGACACGACCTCGAGCGTACTCGGGTCGTCGGGAGCGCCTCCTTCGGCGCGCTGGACGAGGAACACCACGTGATCCCCATCCGGCAGGAACTGCGCCCAGCGATGACTGATCTCCCCCTTCTCGAGCTTCGTCACGACCTTCGGAGTTCCCCCTGCCGCGGGGATGACCCACAGGCCCTCGCGGTGAGACGCTGCATAGACGATGTTGCCGGCCGCGCTCCAGGAGCCGCCGCGGCCATCCGGGGCGACGGCCAGCGTCTGCGGAGGGCCACTCGCGATGTCGATGACCTTCAGCTTGTGGTCACTGAAGAACGCTACATCTCGACTGTCCGGCGACCAGAACGGATACCCCGGGGTCGCGGTTCCTTCGAGCTTACGCACCTGGCCGCTCTGAAGATCGTGCACGAAGAGACTCGACTTGTTGTCTGCATCGCTGGCGATGAATACGAGTCGGAGACCATCCGGCGACAGGGTGACGGCGCCGTTCTCGAAGTTGAACGAGTGCGCCGGCGGCGCGAGCACCGACGTGGTGAACGAGGTGCGCGGTCGCGCGCGGCTCTGCCACCAAAGTACACCGAACGAAGCCGCGAGCAGCGTCATGACGGCTGCGGTCGTCGTGACGAGCTTCGCGTTCCTTCTCCATGGCAGCCGCTGTCCGGCGACCTGTGTCGGATCCGATCGCTGCTCACCGATCCATCGGAGATCCTCGGCGATGTCACTCGCGCTCTGCCACCGATCGTCGCGGTCCTTGGAGAGGCACTTCGCGATCACGTGCTCGAGGGCCGGCGGCGTGAGAGGTTGCAGTTCCTTGAGAGGGCGCGGCTCGCCCGCCACGATCTGCGAGACGAGCGAAGTTCTGGTCTTTCCTTCGAATGCGCGGCTGCCCGTCATCATCTCGTACAGCACGGTGCCGAGCGCGAAGATATCGGTGCGCGGATCGGCCTCTTCTCCGGCCAGTTGCTCCGGGGCCATGTACTGGAACGTGCCGAGGATCACGCCTTCCTGCGTGAGCGGCTTATGCATCGTTGCGTCGTCGACGGGGTGCATCGACATCGCGCTCTTGGCGAGGCCGAAGTCGAGGAGCTTCGCTCCGCCGCGCGTGATCATGATGTTTCCCGGCTTGAGGTCGCGATGCACCACGCCCGCACGATGCGCGCGGTCGAGTGCCTCGGCGATCTGCGCGCCGTACTTGAGGACCTCGGCGAGCGGGAGCGGACCGCGGACGAGGCGTTCCGCGAGCGACTCTCCCTCGATCAGCTCCATGACCAGGTAGTCGTCCCCAACGTCGTAGAGGGTGCAGATGTGGGCGTGATTCAGCTGCGAGATCGTCTTCGCCTCGCGCTCGAAGCGGAGCTTGAGCTGGGCATTCTGCGCGAACTCGGCGGGCAGGGTCTTGATCGCGACATTGCGCTCCAGCCGGGTGTCACGCGCCTTCCACACCTCTCCCATCCCCCCCGCGCCGATGGCGGAGAGAATTTCATACGGACCGAGGCGCGAGCCTGCGGAAAGGCCCCTGGATGTTGGAATGCGGTGATTATGACACGCCGGAAGCCGGTGTGCCGGTGTTGCGCGACCGGCTTGCGCGTGATGCCGCGGGCGTCCCCGCATCCTCGTTGCTCACTTGCGGGAGGGTATGATGTCGGAGGTCTTCCACAGAGTTCATGTTTGTGACGAGCGGCACCCGCCTCGGTCCGTACGAGATCGTCTCGCGTCTCGGCGCCGGAGGTATGGGCGAAGTCTGGAGCGCACGGGACACGCGTCTCGACCGCAGCGTAGCGGTGAAGATCCTTCCCGCCGAGCTCGCGCACGACGCCCAGTTCCGGCTGCGTCTCGAGCGCGAGGCGAAAATCATCTCGCAGCTCAGTCATCCGAACATCTGCACGCTCTTCGACGTCGGTGAGAACTTCCTGGTCATGGAGCTCCTGGAAGGGGAGACGCTCGCCGATCGAGTGGCGCGGGGACCGATGCCGCTTTCCGACGTTCTGCGCTATGGACTGCAGGTTGCCGAGGCGCTGGGGAAGGCGCATCGCATGGGCATCGTCCACCGCGATCTGAAGCCGGCCAACGTCATGATCACGAAAGCGGGCGCGAAGCTGCTCGACTTCGGTCTGGCCAAGTCGGCAGTGGAGATCGTCAACGTCGACGGCGCGACGCAACAGAAGGCGCTGACCCAGGAGGGAACGATCCTGGGCACGTTTCAATACATGGCTCCTGAGCAGCTCGAGGGACAGGAAGCCGACGCTCGCACGGACATCTTCGGTCTGGGTGCTCTGCTCTACGAGATGGCCACCGGCCGGCGTCCGTTCGAAGGAAAGACCAAGACCAGTCTGATCGCGCAGATCGTGAGCGTCGATCCGAAGCCCTTGCGCGAGTTTGCTCCGCTCACCCCGCCCGCTTTCGAGCACGTGGTCGCGCGCTGTCTGAGGAAGGATCCGGACCAGCGTTGGCAGAGCGCACACGACGTCGCCGGGGAACTGCAGTGGATTGCGGAAGCGGGCTCGCAGGTGGGCGTGATGGCGCCGGTCACTTGGCGCCGCAAGAGCGGTGAGCGGGTGGCGTGGAGCGTCGCGGCCATCGTTGCGGTCGCGCTGCTGGCGCTATCAATCACGGCCTGGCGAGGCAGGAGCAACGTCGAAGCGCCGGCAGTGATGCGATTCTCGGCGCCCAACACCATCACAGCGCGACCCACCGGCACCTACGGGGTGATCGCCATTTCGCCGGATGGCCGGCAGATCGTCTACGCCGCTTCCGTGGGCACGACCAAGATGCTCTTTCGGCGGGCCGTCGACCAGTTCGACGCCACCCCGATTCCGGGCACGGACGGCGGCGGGCAGCCGTTCTTCTCGCCCGACGGAAAATGGGTCGGGTTCTTCTCCAGGCACAGACTGATGAAAGTGGCGCTGTCCGGAGGTCAGCCGATCGAGATCGCCCACGCTGCGCAGTCCCGCGGCGCGGAGTGGCTGGAGGACGACACCATCGTCTTCTGTCCTTTCTTCTACGGCGGCATCGAGCGGGTCTCCGCCTCGGGCGGCACTCCGGTCGTGGTTTCGAAGGTCAATCGCGCGGCGGGAGAGCTGAGTCATCGCTGGCCGCATGGACTCCCGGGCGGGAAAATCATTCTCTACTCGGTGGGCCTAGGCTCGTCCTGGGACAACGCCAAGGTCGTTGCGCATCGGCTCGACACCGGCGAGCGCAAGGTGATCTTGAACGGTGCCTCCGATGCGCGGTACGTCCCGACCGGTCATCTCGTGTACGTACGCGGGACGTCGCTGTATGCAGTCCCGTTCGATGCCGAGGCGTTGGAAGTTCGCGGTGAGGCCGTGGAAGTCACGCAGGGTGTCGCCAATCACAGTGCCGGAGGAGCGGAGTTCGCGTTCTCCCGAAACGGAATGCTGGTGTACTTTTCTCCCGGCGTCGGCGGCGACGAAGGGGGACGACTGGCCCTTGTGAACCGCCGCGGCGAGCCGCTGGCGGGAAGTCTGCCCGACTTCGCGCTGACGACCCCACGCTTTTCGCCGGACGGTGCAAGCATCGTCGGCGTGCGCGGCTGGGACGTCTGGACCTTCGATCTGATCCGCGGTACCAGCACGCGCATCGCCCACGGGCCGCGCTCAGCCTGGCCGATGTGGTCGCAGGATGGATCGCGGGTCTTCTACAGCTCCGAGCGGGCCGGACCCTGGCAAGCCTATTCGCGTCCGGCCGATGCCGGCGATCAGGAGCAGAGGGTTTCGAAGACCCCCGACGCGGTCAACCCCATCAGTATGACTCCGGACGGACGCGAGATCCTCTTGCGGGTCGAACGGAAGGATACCGGCACGGACATCGGCCTGATGACCCTGGACGGGAACGTCCGATCGCTCCTGAGCTCGGATGCCGATGAGCGGCCGGGCGCCTTCTCTCCGGACGGTCGATGGGTCGCGTACGAATCCGATGAATCGGGACGGAACGAAGTCTACGTCCTTCCCAGAGACCGCACTTCGGGACGACGGCAGATTTCGAATGAAGGCGGGACGGAGCCGCGCTGGGCGCTGCCGGATGAGCTCGTGTACATGAACGGAACGAAGCTGATGAGCGTGGCCATGAAGACGGAGCCGGTCTTTTCCGCGGGCACGCCGCAGCTGATCTTCGAGCGCCACCTTGCGGCTTTCGACATCGCCCGCGACGGACGGATCCTGATTGTCGAGAGTCCCGACACGTCAAAGTCCTCCGGGCGGTTGAACGTCGTCGTGAACTGGTTCGAAGAAGTTCGGAAGCGTTGACCTCGAGCTGTGGCCACCCGGTGCCGGCTGATCACTTCAGCGACTCGATCCAGCGGAGATTGTTCCGGGCCAATTCGTAGTCGGGACGGATCGCTATTGCGCGCGCGAGGGCTTCGCGAGCTTCGGGCCTGAATCCCAACCTGCCCAACGACCAGCCGAGGTTGTTGAGGGCATCCGCAGAGAGTGGATCAAACTTCAGTGCCTGGCGATACGCGACCGAGGCCTCGAGGTCGCGTCCCTGGCCGGTCTCCTGGAGGCCGTAGCCAAACCATCCTGCGTAGTCGTCGCTCTTGACGGAAAAGGGAGCGCTGCCCTTCGCGTAAGCCGCGGCCGCGGAGTCCCCTCGGTCGATGGCCAACGATTGCTGGGCAACGGTTCTCAAATCACTGACAGCTCCGCGGGCAGCGTGCAGTCGCATCGTTAGCGCGCGGACGTCTGAAGATCCGGGTGCAATGGTCAACGCGCGCGCGAGATGCACGATCGCCTCCGGTCCGCGGCCATTCTGAGCCAGCCAGCGTGCGTAGAAGTAGTGTGCATTCGCGTCATCCTTCAGCCGGATCGCAGCCAGGAAGTGTTCTTCGGCTGCCTCCCGCCGACCCAGCGCTCCGTCAACGACTCCGAGGTTGATCCGCAGTAAAGCGTAGTTCGGCTTCAAGACCAGGGCCCGCTCGAAATACGACCGCGCAATCGCGTACTTTCCCTGAGACATCTGGGTCTGACCGTAGTTCATGAGCGCTCTAGCATTCTCGGGGCTCTTCTCCGCGGTGTCCCTCCAGAGTGTCTCCTCGGTACGCCACGTCTCATTCCGTGCGCGAGCCCCCATCACGTGCGCGACGATGATCGCGACCATGCCCAGCGCTGCGACCACTTCGATCGATCGCGCGCGATTGGCAGGCGAAGCGTCGTTCAGCCGTTCCTTGCGAACGCGATCGGCGATCTGGCGTGTCACCAGTGAGAGGGCAACGACGAAGGCCAGTGCCAGACCGATGTACGCAAAGAAGACTCGATGCTCATTCGCGACCTCGGCGAGCGGAAAGAAACTCGAGGTCGGAACCAGCGCGATCGCGAACCACGCCAATCCGAATGCAATCGGCCTCTGGTGGCGCACCCGCGAGGTCCGATGGATGGTCCACAGCAGGACAAGTACGAAGACGAAGCCGAGGATCGCCCGAGTGTCGTACCAGTGCTGGAAGAGCCGCATGTCCGTGTCGGCGGTGAGGCCGAACGGCAGAACGAAGAGACGGGCGTAATGCGCCCAGACAAAGGGCTGGGTCAGCGCGTATTGCAGCTTCGAGCCGCCGCCTGAGCTCCATTCGCGGGCATTCATCGAATTCAGGAAGATGAGAAGAGCGATTCCGGTGACGAGCGAGGGCAGCGCGGCGCGGAAAGCACGCCGCCAGGAGCGTGGCTCAGCAGAGAAGAGAAAGACATGAACCATCAGCAGTGGCGCGAAGACCACGACAGGCGCTTTGGCCAGAGCTCCGATCGCCAGCGGCAGTAAATAGAGGTGGTAGCGGCGTGCCAGAGGCGAACGTTGTGCAAGGAGGAACGCACTGAGCAACCCGATGGCCGCCAGAAGCTCGGAGCGGCAGGAGAGGAAGTTCATCGTCTCCGTATTGACGGTGTGGACCGCGAAAAACGTCGCGGCCGCCAGCGCGACGAGGCCATTCGCGGAGGTGGGCGAAGCGAGATCGAGCAGCCCGCGGTAGAACGGGATGAGCAGCGCCCACACGGCGATCAGAAGAGCAATCTGCGTGAGGTGAAAGGGAAGGGGATCGAGGTTAGTTCCGGCAGCGTAGTCGAGAGCAAAACTGAGCGTGACCAGCGGCCGATAGGTGGCGTTCTCCGGCAGGCTGGAGAACGTGTTGGCATCCGTGAAGAAAAGCGGGAGGTTGCTCAGACTGCGAATGTAAAGGTTGTTGACGATGACGTGGCGGTCGTCAAAGTGAAAGTCGTTGCGAAGCGAGTTGGCGTACGCAGCGATGATGAGAACCGCGGCACAGAAAGTCAGCGTACGGAACCAGGCACGTGACGAGGAAACCTGCCCAGATTGCGGGACTCGTTCGATCACAGGGGACAGTACATCACAACCAATACCTGATGGATGGGCATCCGCTTCGCTTGTGCGCGCCCTGCTTCGGGTCGAACCGTTTGGACAGCTTGTTCCGGAAGCGACTTGATCCCTCCTTCTCCAGGCCCGGTCCGGAGTGCGCGAAACGCAGTTCCACGGGGTGGTCACGAACTCACTGATCACGCCGTCGCTGCAAGTCCACCGCGGCAACATGTCTACGTTCTGAGCAAGGTGTCCGTGACTGGATCGTAGACCGCGCGGCCGGACGGCTCTGCCGAGCCGGTTCTTACGAGCGGTCTGTACCGATTGCCGCCGCCGTTCCGCGGCGTTCCCCTATACTCGCTGCCAATCTTCACTTCCAATCCGATTCAATGAGTTTCAAGGAGAACTTCGCCGGATGGGGCTGATCCAGGGCTCCCGAGTCGGACCTTACGAGATCGTTGCGCCGATCGGGGCCGGCGGCATGGGCGAGGTGTTCCGCGCACGCGACTCGAAGTTGAACCGAGACGTCGCGATCAAGGTGCTGCCCGCGGAGTTCGCCCAGGACAGGGAGCGGGTGGCGCGTTTTCGCTGTGACCCTCAGTCCCCCCACTCCGGCGCGATCAGAACCACGCTGGGAAAGTACGCTCGGTAGCGATTGGGATCGCGTGTGAGAAGGCGAAACCCAGCGACGGCGGCGTGCGCTCCAATGTAAAAGTCTGCAAGCGGTGCGCTCTTTCGCCCTCCTCGACGCCGGTAGGAGAGGAACGCTTTTCCCGCCAGGAAAGCCGCTTCGTAGGGAAGCTCGAGACGGCCAAAGTC
>JANMSA010000366.1:0-9598 GCA_031388865.1 Acidobacteriota bacterium
GCGCTGCTGAAGTCGTAATTGCCAAGGACGCCATGCGCCGACATGGCGGAGACGTTCTCCATGGCGCGGCCGAACTGCTGTCCCTCCTCATCATGCTTGCCGTAGTAGTCGAACACCGTCGTCCCGAACACCGCCGCCGGCTGCGGAAGTCCGCTCCGAATCGCATCGACCAGGGCACTCCATGACCGACGGTGCACGTCGTCGGTTTCAGCCAGGAAGAAGTCCCGCATCGACTCTGGATGATCTGAGCGCAGCCGCTCACCTATTGGAGTGAGCGTGTACTGGCCGGACCCGACGTCGGCGAAGACACCGATGGATGACAGCGCGCGCATCACCCGGTAGAGCGCGCCGGCGTTTGCGCCGACGGCGCGGGCCAATTGGTCGCTGGATTGCGGCTGAGCAATCGCTAACTTATCGGGAATTCCCAGGCGCGCAACGGCGGCAACAAGCTGCGTCGTCCATGCGCCGGTGAGCATCTGGACGAGAGCCTGGCCGCTCGCCTCACTGGTAGCAATCGTTTTGGTCATGAATGTGCCTTCGCGAAACGCCGATGCAGGCAACCGAAAGGAGTGTCGAGAGACTCCACTTACTGCACCTTGGGGAAATCGACGGGCGACGGAGTATGGAGTATCGGCGACGGGTTGTCAATCGACGCTCGGTGCCTTGTAGGGAGTACATGATTTGACCGCTCCCGAGAGCAAGTGATCTGTCCGCTTTGTTAAAAGGTGCGTGCGGGGTGCGCCAGGGGCCCACGATGGGCGATGACGTATCCGGCGAGCGCCTGGGAGCGGGCGATGACGGTCTAAGAAGTGCTGCTGAAGCCCGATGACATGCGCCCATCGCACATTCACGTGAAGGCAAGCTTCGAGAATTCGCCGATCTTGACGACGCAGCTGTATTTCAAAGGCGACCCTTGGAATCATCATGATCCCGACGTCAGGCTTACGCTGATCATGTCTCCGCGACAAGTGTCGGACGGTCTCGCGGCGCAGTTCGATTTCGTCCTCAAGGTCCGCTGAATCAGGAAGGCATCAGCATGAACCGCTCACGATGGTCGAACCTGCTCCTGGCGCCTCTCGTGATCCCGCGGGCGGGTCCGCCGCTTTCAGGCCAGGCGCCAGCGGCGGATCTGATCGACGCCATCAACAAACGCGATGAGCCAAGAGCGGCGCGGCTACTCTAGCAAGGCGCAGACCCGAATGCTCGTGATGCTGTGACACAGCCCGCCATCACGGCAGCCGCCTATTTCGGGCTGGAGAAAACCGTCCAGGCGTTGCTCGCGAGCGGTGCCGATACGCGAGCGCGGGACAACGATGGCGCGGGCCCTCTGCACGCCGCGGCGCTTGGGGGCCACGCGGGTGTCGTCAGGCTGCTGCTCGATCGTGGCCTCGGGGTGGACGAAGCTGCGCGGGCCGACGGGATGACGCCCATTGCCTACGCTGCGGTGCGCGGTCATCTGAGCGTCATGCGAGTACTTCTGGAACACCATGCGGACGTCAACTTCGCCGACTCTGGCGGCAATTCGCCGCTGCTTCACGCCGCGATGCGCGGCCGCACGACCGCGGCGCGCGTCTTGCTGGAGTCCGGCGCGAACGTCAACGCCGCCTCCAAGCATGGTTGGACACCCTTGATGGCGGCCGCGTGGGATGGCGACGCGAGGGTGGTGGCGGAGCTGTTGAAGCACGGCGCTAAACGCGACACTCGTGAATAGTGAACGCCGGTCAGCGCTGATGCTCGCGGAATCTGAAGGACATCGAGCGGTCATCAAGCTGCTAGTTGCCAAGTGAGATCCTCAGCACGGAATCGGACCTTCAAGCCAGAAAACCTGTGAGCGACCCGAACAGCTCGCTCGGCACGTGTCCGAAATCTGTATACAGACTCGGACAAGCCTCGAAGGACCGGCGCACCGGACGAGCGTGCTTCTCGAGTAATCTTGCAGTTCGCGAACAGATCAGGTCAGCAGGCCTCACGCCGCGGTCAGCAGCCCGTTGCGAATTCCGTCCCTGACACCCAGCCAAACTCACTCGCTCCCGCTTGTTCGGTTGGCTGGACCGCCCGCCTTCAGTCGCATCCCGATTCGCCTCGGCTCATCGGGAATGGGAGCGAATCCCTTCGTCCCAGCCATCTTGGTAGGGGGCAGCGCACCGGCGCCCTTCGCACCGACTTTCCCCACGTCTGTACGCCGAATCTCTATTTCGATTCGATTCGGACGACCCGATCCGTTTCGATCAGCAACTGAGGCACGTTCCGGCGATCGTTGAACATCAGATTGATGTCGCGATCGTGATGCCGAACCCGGATGCGAACCTTGACCTCATCGTGGGTCAAATCGACAAAGTTCGCCTGGCTTCGGTTGAACAAAGTAAACACACGGGTCGGGTCTCTTCGATAGATCAAATCCGAAAAGGCGACCAGATTGCAGTTCGCGAACGCCGAACGGGAGGCCGGAGAAACCGAGCTGAAATAGAACGCCGAATTCGGGTACGTCGCTGAGAAATGGATCTCATCGCCGGCGCTCGAGTTCACCCTCCAGGCGGTACTGGTCCGTGTTTCGCTGTCGCGGACGTCCGAGGCAACGGAACGGTCGAAGGTGCCGGCGATTCCAGGCACGAGCTTTGCCGTGGTCAGCGCACCATTCGACCGCACGGCATCCGACAGGAAGAGTACCTCGCTTCCTCCCGCGGTGTCGTCGACGAACGTCGCGAAGAAGACTTCCTGATTGGACAAGCCTGGGGCTATGGCACTGCCGCCGTTGGCGCCGCGCGGATTGCTCTCGTCAAAGACCGACACGACGAGCGGATACGACGGGTCGCTGATGAGCAGCGAAACGCCCGCCATCGAGCGCGCGCTGTTCACCTCGACGACCACTCGCTGCACTGCCGCATATGCGTCGGGGCCCGGTGTGATCCAGTAGATCCATTGCCGCCAGATGCCGCTGCGAAGGATCTTCGCCGGGTCTTGCTGAATAGACTGCCGACAGTTCATCAGCGACGTTTGCGCATCCGCCGGAATGGCGCATACGAGCAACACTGCCGCTGCCAGAACTGCGTTCAGTCTCCAAACCGGTCTGGAGGCCGTTACTGCGTGATCCATCTCTTCCTCCGAGTGTGAAGGCGTGCGCGGAATGCGCCACCGCCTGTTTCGCCCTGAAACCCAATGTCATAATGTCTGGCAAAGCGTCTGGGAAGTCCTGAACGAAACCTTACATTCGGCCCCGAGCAAGACAGATGGAACGGCATCATTACATTTTTGGACCTTACAGACTCGACCCCGTCGCCCGGACGATGTTCCGTGGCGACACGCCCGTGGCGCTAACGCCGAAGGCGGTAGAAACGCTCGGACTCCTGATCGAGAACTGCGGCACCGTCGTCTCGAAAGAGACCCTGTTGAGTCGAGTATGGGCAGGCACGTTCGTCGGCGACGGCAGCTTGATGCGCAACATCTCGGATCTTCGGAAGATCTTCGCCGAGCACGGCGCCCCCAACTACATCGACACCATTCCCCGGCGGGGTTACCGCTTCAACGCCGACGTCCGTGTCGAGGCGAAGGACGCGACTCTCCGCCGAAGCGTCGCCGTGCTGCCGTTCAGGGTCATTGGCGACGGCGCGCGCGTGTCGGCGGTCGGCCAGGCGCTGGTCGAGGCGACTATCACGAAGCTCTCCGCGGTGCGCGAGTGCTCGGTTCATCCGGGAGGCGGAATCGTCCGGCATGCGGAGGCCGATCCGGTCGCCCTCGGCCGCGCTCTGCACGTGGATTTCGTCTTGGACGGCAGTGTTCGCTGTGAGGCGGATATTGGCCGCGTGTCAGTGCGGCTCTTGTCGGTGACCGACGGTGCGGCGGTGTGGGCCGACACGTTCGAGGAGCGCTGCGACGGAGCATTCGCGTTTGACGACGCCGTCTCCGACGAGCTCGCCGGCGCGCTCGCAATGATTTTGACTAACGCGGAGCGAAAGCTGCTCGTCAGGCGTTACACGGAGAGTGGACAGGCCTATCAGACGTACCTCGAAGGACGATTTCATTGGGCGCTGCGGTCGCAGGCCGAGTTGTACCGCGCCATCGACTGCTTTCAACGCGCCATCGACATCGATCCCTCGTACGCGCCCGCGTATTCCGGGTTGGCGTCGAGCTACTCGCTTCTGCCGATGCTCTCACCGGTTCCATCCATCGCTTGCATGCCGCGTGCGAAAGCGGCTGCGATTCATGCGCTGGACATCGACGGCACACTAGCGGAGGCGAGAAGTGTCCTGGCATTTGTCGCCTGGCACTACGACTGGAAATGGAAGTCGGCCGAACGCGAGTTCAGGACCATGCTCAAGTTGGAGCCCGGGGATCCGTTCGCTCACGTTTGGTACGCGCTGCTGCTCACCGAACGAGGTCAGGCCAGCGCCGGCGTGGCTCAAGCCAGGCGGGCACAAGGGCTCGACCCGCGCTCTGAGGGCATTCGTGCGAACGTCGCCACCGTTCTCCTGTTCTGCGGACGATATGACGAAGCGATTCAAGAGGCGAATGCAGTCGTCGCATCGAACGCCGGGTCGGTGCGCGGGCATCTCGTGCTGGGGTTGGCCAAGGAGCAGCAGGGACGCGCGACGGAGGCGATAGCCGCACTCGAGACAGCAGTGGCTGTCTCGGGGGGCGAGAACGCGCTCGTGCTCGGCGCCTTAGGCCACACGTGCGCGCGCAACGGGCAGCACGACGGAGTGGAACGAGCGCAGAAGGCCCTGCACGGACTCCATCCCGACGTCACGTCAGGCGCGCGGGCCCTTGTTCGACTCGGTCAGAACGACTGCGAAGGCGCCCTTCGGCTCCTGCACCGCGCCTGTGATTCACGAGAATTCGGTCTCGTGACGATCGGCGTCGATCCACGGATGGCTCCGCTGCGCCAATCGGTGGAATTTCAGCAACTGCTCGGACGCATAGGACTAACGTAGTCCCGTTACGAAAAAGACGGGGGCCGTGCACTGTCGTATCATGACGGGGTGCCTGACGCCTTCCAAGACCGACGACGCGCGAAACGTCGATGAGGGTATCCGGGTCGCCTTGCACTAGCGACCGCGAGTAACGCTGATCCATTCGCCGCTCGGAAAGTGATCCATGTTCGCGGACTATTGCGCGGGACGCTTCACGAGGATGAACCAGCTAGCGCCGGCGTCAGGGAGACGGCGCCCCCCGGTGAGCAGCCAGGCGTTGAAAGCCTGGCTCTGCGTTATGCTCCGACGTGCGGGAGGCAGGACACGGTCGAGCCGCCACCGCCTGATACGGAGCGACACAATATGACGCGACATCGACACGTGTGGTTGATCTCGTGCCTGGCGCTGTTTTCCGCCGGCGCGTCGTCGCAGTCCGTTCGTTCAGGCAATCCGATTGTGCCCGGATGGTATGCGGATCCGGAAGCGCACGTGTTCGACGACCACTACTGGATTTATCCGACGTACTCCGCACCCTACGATCAGCAGGTATTCATGGATGCGTTCTCATCCAGAGACCTGATCACGTGGGAGAAACACGCGCGCGTTCTGGATATCGCGAATGTGCGGTGGGCCCGCCGCGCGTTATGGGCACCGTCGGTTGTAGAGAAGAACGGCTGGTACTACCTGTTCTTTGGCGCCAACGACATTCAGAACGATCAGCAGGTGGGTGGCATCGGCGTCGCCCGTGCTCGCCAGCCACAGGGCCCGTTCGAGGACTACCTGGGCAAACCGCTGATTGATCGCTTCCACAACGGCGCCCAGCCGATTGATCAGTTCGTCTTCAAAGATCGCGACAACTCGTACTACATCGTCTACGGCGGCTGGCGCCATTGCAACATCGCGAAACTGAACGACGATTTCACGGGCTTCGTCCCGTTCCCGGACGGGTCGACATTCAAGGAGATCACGCCGCAGGGCTACGTGGAAGGCGCGTTCATGCTGCTGAAGGACGGCAAGTACTACTTCATGTGGTCGGAAGGCGGCTGGACCGGCCCGAACTACGCCGTGGCGTACGCCATCGGCACTTCACCGTTCGGGCCGTTCGAGCGCGTTGGCAGGATTCTTCAGCAGGATCCGGCCGTGGCCACCGGCGCGGGCCATCATTCCGTCGTGCAGCGGCCGAAGTCTGGCCGTTGGTACATCGTCTATCACCGACGGCCTCTTGGCGAAACGGATCGAAATCACCGCGTCGTTTGCATAGACGAGCTCCTTTTCGATGAGAAGGGGTTCATCCTCCCGGTCGTCATCACGAAAGAGGGCGTCACGAGCGATCCGGTGAGGCGCCAGTAGAATCTGCCAGACCAGGACCACGCTGCGTGCGGCGCAGATCAGTTCACCCGGTGTCCGCCGGGTCGACCGGCCGGACGCGGAACGCCATCGCCGACGCTCCGGTCGTGGCGCTCGTGACCATCTTCCGCGGCGTCGTTGGCGTCACCGCACCTGAGGCAATTTGAAATGAGTATTAACGAACCGATCCTTCGCAAGCCGCTCCGCCTGTGGCCAGGCGTCGCCCTCGCGGTGCTGCTGGTGCTGGTCCGCTTCCTGGCTCCCCTCGTGCATCCCGAGGGGGGCTTGATCGCGGTCCTCGGCGCGGTAGTCGGCGGCCTGCTGATCTTCGTATGGTGGATGTTCTTCAGCCGCGCGCCGTGGTCCGAGCGCCTCGGCGTTGTCGCCCTGATCATCGTCGCCGTGTTCGCGACACGCTTCATCGTACATCCCTCGATTCGGGGCGGGATGATGGGGAACATGCTGGTCATCTACCTGGCCATTCCCGCAATGGCTGTCGCGCTCGTCGCGTGGGCGGCCGCCACTCGCGGACTCGCGCCGGGAGCCAGGCGCGTCGCGCTCCTGGCGACAGTCATGTTCATGTGCGGCACGTTCGCGCTCCTTCGTACCGACGGCGTCCTCGGCAGCACGTCGCAGATCACGTGGCGGTGGACGCCCACGGCCGAAGAACGTCTCCTGGCGCAGGCCGGTTCCGAGCCATTGCCCGCGCCGTCTCCTCCAACTCCTGCGGCGAATCCCGAACACACGCCGGCCAGGGCCGCAGACGCATCAGCGGTGCCGCCGTCGGCTCCCGCAGCTGCGAAGAGTGCTGAAACGCCCGCAGTCAAAGCGGCCGCCACTCCCGCCACCGCTGCGGCCGCGGATGGGGATGTCCGCTGGCCCGGCTTCCGCGGTCCCGCGCGCGACGCCGTCGTTCACGGCGTGCAGATCGAAACCGACTGGGCGAAGTCGCCTCCCGTCGCGATCTGGCGCCGGCCGATCGGACCGGGCTGGTCGTCGTTCGCGGTCGCCGGCGATCTCCTTTACACCCAGGAGCAGCGCGGCGACGACGAGGTCGTGACCGCATACAGAATGACGACCGGCGAGCCGGTGTGGAGACACCGCGATGCCGCCCGATTCTATGAGTCGAACGCGGGCGCGGGTCCGCGCGGCACCCCGACCCTCAGCAATGGTCGCTTGTACACGCTCGGCGCGACAGGGATCCTGAATGCGCTCGATGCCAGCAACGGCGCGGTCGTGTGGTCACGCAATGCAGTGACCGACACTGGCGCGACGATACCGGGCTGGGGCATCGCGAGCTCACCTGCGGTGGTCAACGACACGGTGATCGTCGCCGCCTCCGGGCGGCTCGCCGCCTACGACGCCGCCACGGGAAAGTCGCGGTGGTTCACCCCGACCGCCGGCGGAGGCTACAGCTCGCCGCATTTGACGACGATCGACGGTGTCGCGCAGGTCCTCCTGCTGAGCGGAGGGGGTGCGACCGGCGTTGCACCCGCCGTCGGCACCGTACTCTGGCATCACGCGTGGCAGCCCGGCGTCGGTGTCATCCAGCCCGCCACCATCGACGGTGACGTGCTGATCGCCGCCGGCGATGCAATGGGGGGGCTGGGCATGCGCCGTCTCGCGATCTCGCTCGGTCCCGGCGGATGGACCGCCGAAGAGCGTTGGACGTCGCGCGGGCTGAAGCCGTACTTCAACGACTTCGTCGTTCATAAGGGTCACGCCTACGGCTTCGACGGCAGCATCCTCGCGAGCATCGACCTCGCGACTGGCCAGCGCAAGTGGAAAGGCGGACGCTATGGCAGCGGCCAGCTCGTCCTGCTCGCCGATCAGGACCTGCTGCTGGTGACCTCGGAAGAGGGTGAGCTGGCCCTGGTCAAGGCGACCCCCGACCAGTTCACAGAACTGGCGCGGGTCCCGGCGATCGAGGGCAAGACCTGGAACCACCCGGTACTGGTTGGCGACGTCCTGCTGGTTCGCAACGGCCAGGAGATGGCCGCGTTCCGGCTGTCCCTCGCGGGTCGCTGACGGGGATTGCCTTCGCGATTCCTCCTTGATTCCCCCGAGTCCCTGCGTTGAGGGGCCCGTGGCTCCGGCTCATCCGCGCTGCGTTCCAAAGACCGTTGTGTCGACTCTGACGCCGCTGATTACGGCTTATCGTTTCGGGAGATCCGGAGGGACTATATGAAGAAGTACGTCTTAATAACTGGTCTGATTTGCCTGCCGGTGGTGGTATTGGCTTGGCAAGGGGGGATGGCGGCGGTCGGCATCACTGAATCGGGGCTGCAATCGCAAATCGAGCGGGCCACTCGCCAGAAAGGCGACGGACTGACGCTTTCCATCCTCGGCCAGAAAGAACTGGCGGCGGCCAGGGCCCTGAGCGAACCGCAGCAGGCGGCGCTCATGACGGAGTTGGCTTCGGCGGCTAAGACCATCGTGATGTCACCGGCGTTCCAGTTGGCGCACGATGCCTACATTGCAAAGGAATACGAGGCCGTAAATCATGGCATAAAGGTCAAGAGCGCGGAGCAGCTGGTGCTGCAGGCCGGGTCAAAGGACGGCGACGCCGCGTTCGCGTTGAAGATGAAACGCGACATGGCGGCAATGTATGTGCAGATGGCCATGGAAGCCAGGATCGAAGATCTGAAGATGATGTTCGACAAATCCGTGAAGAACTGGACCGAGAACGCGAACAACGTGAAGCGGTCCAACCGTGCGAAGTATGCGAAGCTCGTCACCAAAGCGCAGGGCGTCGGGGATCTCAGCGCCACCGATCCGGATAAGTTCCGTCGTGGCTTTGCGGTCCTGCTATCCGCCCAGGCCGATGGCTTCGACACGGAAGAAGCGCTGTTTGGCGCACAGGCAGGCGCGCAGTCAGAAAAACAGCAGCTAATGTGGGACGAGCACAATCTTCGTGGCGCGGTGAAGCGCGTGCTTGCGCAGGCGGTGGCCGAAGCGCCAACCGTGGATTTTGCGGCGCAGACGGTTCAGAAGGGGAGCAGCAGAGTCTTCGTGAATCCCGATTATGAGAAGAAGAGCCTCACCTGGAAGGCAATGTTCCGAGCGGGGAAAGTGCCAGCCGCGGCCGGTCTCGAGGTCGCCAGAGCCTGGCTGAAGGAACTGTAGCCCTGACGATGCCGCTGTTCATACTATTCACGGAGAGCCCATGCCCCGGATGAGAGCCGCCGTCGTTGCTCGCGCCGCTGCGCCGTTCGAAATGGTCGCGCGCGATATCCCTGAGCCGGGCCCGGGACACGTCCGGATCAAGGTCCAGGCGTGCGGCATCTGTCATAGCGACGCGTTTACCAAGGAAGGATTGTGGCCGGGCGTCACCTTTCCGAGAG
>JANMSA010000370.1:0-12628 GCA_031388865.1 Acidobacteriota bacterium
CGACAGGCATGAGTTCTTGATGCCCCTTCCGCCCTGGTCCCTCGACCCGGGCGCTTCCAATGACACGACTGTCGTGTGCTCGAGGGCGCCCCCTCATCCGCCTTCTCGAGGGAGGTGCTGCGCGACTTGCCCGTCGCACGCTCCCCTGGAAGAACAAACATCGAGAGCCTTCTCCCCTCCGCAGAGGTCGCTCCCGTGCCATTCACCAGGCTCGTGCCGGCTGCGCACCTGCGAGGGTCTTCGGCCGACCTTACAGCTCGTTGAGTACCACTTCTTCCTGCGCGTTCGACTTGGCATGGATCCCCAGGCGCTTCATCATCTCGTTCAGCGTCGAGGGTTTGACCTGCAGGAGCTCGGCGGCGCGTTTCTGCACGCCGTGCGCAAGCTCCAGAGACTGCAGGATCATGGTGCGCTCGTAGTTCGAGACCGCGTCCTTCAGCGAGAGGCCGTCGGCAGGGACGATGGTGGCTGGCGAGTCCGTGCGCGTGGGATAGCGAAGGTAGTCGGGCAGAAGCTCCGGTGTCACCCGATCACCCGTGCAGAGCACGACCGCACGTTCGATGGTGTTCTCGAGCTCGCGAACGTTGCCAGGCCAGCTGTGGTCCATGAGGATGCGCATCGCGTCCGGAGTCACCTCGCGGACGCGGCGCTTGTTCTCCTCCGAATACTTCTGGAGGAAGTGCTGCACGAGGAGGGGGATGTCCTCACGCTTCCGCCGCAGTGGCGGAAGCTGGACGGTGATGACGTTCAGCCGGTAGTAGAGGTCTTCGCGAAAACGCCGTTCCGCCATCAACTGCTGCAGATCGGCGTTTGTCGCGGCGATGATGCGCACGTCGACCTTGATCGTCTCGACGGCGCCCAGACGCATGAACTCCTTCTCCTGAATCACGCGGAGGAGCTTGGCCTGCGTCTCGAGGTTGATGTTGCCGATCTCGTCGAGGAAGATTGATCCATCGTCGGCGACCTCAAAAAGGCCGCGCTTGGTCGCGATGGCGCCCGTGAACGCGCCCTTCAGGTGGCCGAAGAGCGACGACTCCAGCAACTCCGGCGGGAGCGAGCCGGAGTTGACGGTCACGAACGCATTGCGAGCGCGGGGGCTGGCATGATGGATCGCTTTCGCGACCAGCTCTTTGCCCGTGCCCGACTCGCCCTGAATGAGGATGTTCGAGCGAGACGGAGCAGCGAGGCGGATCAGGTCGAAGACCTTCCGCATGATCTCGCTCTTACCGATGATGTTCGAGTAGGCATACTTCTCGGAGAGCTCGCTTTTGAGACGCTCGTTCTCACGCGAGAGCCGACGCTGCTCGAGCGCCTTGTTCACGGTGAGGACGACTTCCTCATTCTTGAACGGCTTGGGGATGTAATGGAAAGCGCCCTGCTTCATGGCGTCGATCGCGCCGTCGATCGATGAAAAGGCGGTGATCACGATCACCGGAAGGTACGGGTTGGAGATCCGGATCGAGCGCAGCGTGTCGATGACGCTGATTCCCGGCAGCATGACGTCCAGGATCACCAGATCGACTTCGTCGTTGTCGAGGACGCTGAGCGCCTCCTCTCCGCTGGCCGCACTGACGATGTCGAATCCCTCGCGCCGCAGCACGGCGTCGAGCACATCTCGCAGGACTTCTTCGTCGTCGACGATGAGGATTCGCATTTTCTTAGTAGGCAGTAGGCAATACGCAGTGAGCAGGAGCAACTTCAACGGTGGCGGGTTGCGGCTTCCTGCCTACTGCCTACTGCACACTGCCGACTCTCAATGAATACTGCCTATGAGCTGCTCCGCTTTGGGCAGCGTAATCGAAAACTCGGCGCCCTGGCCGGGAGTGCTGGAGACGGTGATCTCTCCATCTGCGGCGTGGATGATGCGGCGGCTGATGGCCAGTCCGAGGCCGGTTCCGCCCTGGCCGCGTTTTGTGGTCACGAGCGGCTCGAAAATCCGGCCGACGATGTCGCCTGCGATGCCTTTACCGTCATCTCGTACGCGGATACAGACCCGCTCCTCGCTCGCCGTCAGCTTGATCCAGATGTTCCCACCTTCACTGACAGCATCCCGGGCATTGAGCAGCACGTTGGTCAGAACCTGCTGCAGGTCGTGGAAGTTCCCACGCACGCGCGCCGGCACGACCTCGGTATGGACATCGATCTGCTTCGCCCGGAACAGGTCCTCATGCAGCACCACCGTGGCCAGCACGACATCGGCGACATTCACGAGCTCGCGGGACGGGGGGCGGTTGGCGATGAGGTCGAGCAGGTTGTTGACCAGACTCGACGCGCGGAAGGTCTGCTGCTCCATCTTTTTCAGCAGCCGGTACTTCGGGTCGTCCTCAGACGTGTCGGCGAGCAGTAGCTGTGCGTACGACGAGATCCCCGTGAGGGGCGTGTTCACTTCGTGGGCAACGCCCGCGGCGAGGAGTCCGAGCGACGCCAGGCGCTCCTTGTCCTGCAGCTCGCGTTCGAGGCGGACACGGTCGGTGACGTCGCCGATGACGAGCACGCGAGCGCCGTCTGCCACGTCGCCGGCCGACAACGGGCTGGAAGTCACCGTCACTTCTTTTTCCACCCCTTCGTGGTTGATGAAGTGCGTCGTCAGCGTGCGCGCGTTGCCGGAACGCAGCTCGTCATACGGCGGGAAGAGCTCGTGGATCGACTCGTCCGTGTGATCCGCTCCCACGAGATCCCAGAAGGCCTTGTTCGCGGTGAGCACCGTTCCATCGGTGGAAACCACTGCGATCGCCGAGAGCGACGACTCGATGATGTTCTCGTTGTACTCCTTGAGCGCGCGGATCTCTTCGAGTTGACGGCGCAGTTTGCCGTAGAGGCGCGAGTTTTCGATGGCCAGCGCGACCGGAGCGGTGAGCGTCCCGATCAGATGCAGATCGTCTCGCGACAACGACTCGTCGCCGGAACGGGTGCCGAGAAGAAGGAATCCCTGCAGTTCACCGCGATTGCGCAGCGGGAAGACATAGCGATACCCCCCCTCGAGCAGTTTCCATGGCACGTCGTTGGCGTCGGGCAGCCGCGGAGCGGTGAGAACGATCGGCCCTTCCTTCGGAATGGTCCCGAGGTCCTCCGGGCCGATGCGTCGGGGCACGGCTCCTTCAGGATCATAGATGAGCAGCGGTGCCTGCTGATGAACGGAGCCGTCGCGCATGTAGAGGTTCATGCGCTCGATATGGAGCGTCGTGCGCAGACGTTCGCGAATCATCGCGATCAGCTCGTGCGCGTCGTGAAATGAGGCCAGCTCCTGTGCGAAATCCGTCATCGTGCGGCGATGCCGGTAGCTCTCGCGATCCAGCAGCATCTCGATCACCGACTCGATCTTTCCCTTCACGGGAATGAGCACGCCCGCGATGAGCAGGCCTGAGGTGAATGCGAGGAAGTTGCGCTCCACACCCGAGCGCTCGTCCATGACGCCGGAGAGCATCACGTTCACGGTAGAGAACGCGATCATGCCGAAAACGAAGGTTACCGAGTACGCCAGGATCTCCCGGATCACCACCTCGACATCCCAGAGCTTGTACTTGAGGATCGACACCGCGAATGCGAGCGGGATGAACGCCAGCGGAAGAATGGCGATCGTGGTGAGGACCGGGCGTACCTCACCCGCGATCAGGTACGGGATGATGTAGATCGCGAGGAACGGCAGAAAGCCGAGGGAGAGGCCCAGGTAAATCCACTTGATCTGCTTCTTGCCGACGGCCGCCGCGCGCCGGTACGTGAACGCCAGAGCGGCCACCGCAAGCGTGAAGTAGATCGCGAAGTCGAGCACCTCCCAGCGCTGGATGAGCTCCAGAGAACGCCGCGGTGCGGCCAGCGCCACGGCGTTGCTGAGAAGCATGACATCCATGTTCCACAGCGCCAGCAGCGTCGGCGGGATGTACATCATCGCGATCCAGCGCAGGTCGCGGATCACGGCGCGGGGGAAAAGCAGGAAAAAATGCAGTGCCAGTGGAGGCAGAAAGACGTACGCGAAGTCTTCGGTACTCTGCAGGAGCTTGTAGCTCCAGTCGATGTCCCCGGCGGGGGTGTAAACATAAACGATGAAAGACAACAGTGTGACGAAGTAGAAGAGCCGGCTCTCTCCGGTCTCGCCGCGGAAGAGAGTGAACAAGCCGATGGCCAGGTAGAGGAAGCCGATGAAGCTCAGGATGAGGTAGGGGTAGTCGACCTTCAGCTTCGGGGCGCTGTAGTGAATGGTCGTGGTCTGGTCGCCCCTTTGGACCAGCATCGGCACGGTCTGGCCGATCCGGCGCAACGTTTTCTGCAGGCCCTCGACCTCGGTCGTCGGCGTTCCGCCAATCGTGAGGATGGCGTCGCCCGGTCGCAGCCCCGCGAGCTCCGCGGCGCTCCCGCGATCGACATTCTTCACGACGATCACTCCATTCGAGCGCTGGAACGTGAAGTCGATGCGCTCGAAGGAGGAGCGCTTGCGTTGAAAGGACACGAACGCCCCGAGCACGATGCCCATGGTGAGCACGGCGAGTAAGACATTCGTGATGACGGACCTGCGCATCAACGCTCAGCGGAGTTCAATGGGAGTGCCGCGCCAATAGTGCGGCTAATTCATTGATTCGAATGGTTGAATCGGTCAACAGAATTCCGAAGGAGGCCTCCGGGGTCCAAGCGTTTGGATTCCTGCCGCCAAAAGATTGGACGAAGACGGTTGTCGGTTGGGGATTGTTGTCGGTGATCAGTTGTCGGTTGTCTGCGCAGTTGCGCCTGGACGACAAGTATCGGTGGATCTTCACCCGGTTACGCGAGCTGACGCCAAAGGCGACACGTCTCAGACAACTGACAACTGACAACCCGATTTCACCCAACCGACAACCCACACTTCAGGACAGGACCGGAAAACGGCAGACATCCCTCAGCTGACACACGTCGCAGTTCTCTTTCTTCTGCCTGCGGCTGCAGAGGTCGAGGATGCCCAGACGGCAGAGGGCGAAGTCATAGCGCACCGGATCGGCGCGGTCGAACCGCGCCAGGCGGTCGGTCAGCGCGCGGGCGGCTTACCAGTCTCCGGACTTGCTATTGCTCAGTCCCAGGAAGGTCGCGATGCGGTGCACGTGCGTGTCGAGCGGGATGACCAGTTTGGCAGGATCGACGAAGGTCCAGAGCCCCAGGTCCGGCGAGGTGGTCCGGACCATCCAGCGCAGGTAGAGGTTCATGCGCTTGCACGCCGAACCGTCCGTTGGAGAAGTGAGGAGGTAGCGGACGGTTGCCGGCTGGTGCGTCGCGATTCCCAAGACGGCGCTCGTGAATCGGGTCAGCGCGGGGGCGATGTCGCTGGCGGTTTTGTCGTAACACTCGCGGAACAGCGCGCCGAGCGATCCGTGCGACTCGATGACATTGGCGATGCACTGCAGGAAAGCGATCAGGTCCGGCGCCTTGTGGAAGCGGTGCGCGAAGCCGGTGAAACGGCGCGTCGCCTCGCGCGCGTCGAACGATGCGAGGTAGCGATGAGGTGAGGGAGCCATTTTCGCGAGGACGGCGCCGATGTTCGCCACAATGGTCTCGGCGCGGCCGTATGCGAATGAGGCGGCAATCAGTCCGACGGTCTCCTGATCGAGCGGGTCCTCGTAGCGGAGCACGAGCTGCAGCGGATCGGGCGCGATGGTGGAAACGTCGAAGGTCGTGACGAGCGCGTCCAGGCGTTCCTGCAGCAGCTCCGGGCGAACGGGCCTGCGTCTCGTCACTCGGCCCAGCGTACCTTCTTCACATTGCGGTCGCGCACGAAGACCACTGCGTAAGGCGAGGTGAGCGCCTGCGTCACCATCGACCCGGCTGGCGGGCCTTTGATCTTCGCCACGATCACTGCGGTGCCGCCGGTCTCCATGGTCA
This sequence comes from Acidobacteriota bacterium, assembly GCA_031388865.1. Lineage (GTDB taxonomy): Bacteria > Acidobacteriota > Thermoanaerobaculia > Gp7-AA8 > Gp7-AA8 > QHVT01. The sequence goes on from JANMSA010000370.1 coordinate 5,842, forward strand.
CCGCCGACGGCTCGACGCTCCAGCCACCCGTCGTACGGGTGCCGGCGAACAGGAAGAGGACTGTGCCGGTCGCGAAATCCGCATCCGGCGCGGCTGCCTCGCCGCTCCCGATCAGCTCCTTCCACATCCGTTGATAGTCGGCCTCTGACAGCGCGACGACAGCCGTCTTCGCCTCGGAAACGGCGTAGCTCCCGCTGGCAATGGTGCTCATCTCCACAGTTTCACCCCCGCTCTTCGCCGCCGCACAGCCGGCAGTCAGCATCAGGAATCCAAGGCAGAACGCAGCTCGCATGTCTCCGCCAACAGGCCTTCTCCGGGAACTGTTCCGTCTTTCCGGCGTCATACTGCCGACATGCGCTCACCGTTCAGTGTTGCTGCGCTCCTGCTCTCCCTTTTTCGCCCTGCCTGTGGTCGCCTCAATCAGTGGTGATCGCGTACAACGGCGCCGATTACACGGTGAGCACTGATGCAAGACGGACGCTGGTGATGACACACGATCCCCACCCTGCACGAGCCTCTTGATGCCACGAGGAGACCCCTCATCGGCCCGATCGTTGTTTTTCCAGGGGAGCGAAAACGTCCGAGTCGCGCCGCACTTCCCCTCGAGATCCTTCACCCCCGCGCACGGGGGAGAAGGTGCCCGAAGGGCGGATGAGGGGGCACCCTCGTGCCTCGCCGAAAGCGAGATCACCCACTCAGCACGACATCACTCGTCGTGATCGTCGGGGAGCGCGATCGGCTCCGGGATCTCCACCACCGCTTCGAGCGGCAGGCGATCGAGGCGGGACGGTGCTCCACTGCTCATGAAGAAATTCTTGCGGTACTTCTCGAGCCGCTTGAAGAGGTGATGCAGATCGTAGGTCAGGCGCATCACGGTCCGGCGCAGCTTGTACTTCACGCGGCGGAATCCTTCCAGATCGTCCGAGCGCAGCGCCGGCAGGAACGAGTGGATCTCGGCGAGGCGCTTGCGCACTTTGTCGAGGTCCTTGTCCTGAATGTTGAGGAAGACTTCCTCTTTGTCGACGAGCAGCGGTTCGACGCCGCTCATCTGATCGTCGTACCAGTGCCAGAGCTGCACGATATCGATGCGGCGGCCTTTCGAGAGGAAGCGTGTCTCCAGCAGGTCCTGCCGGAAGTAGCCGAGGAGCTTGCGGTCGTCGACTTTGTTGAAGTCGTCGTCGCTGAGGTTGCGGATGTTCCACACGCCGAAGCGGATGATGTCGTTGCGCGTGGCGCGCAGCTGCCGAAGCACCTCCTCCAGGATCTTGACCGGGAGTTGCGACAGCGTCTGCGCCTCCGCCAGCGGGCGCTGGGGCGAGGTCAGGGACATTGCGGGCGCAGGATACACGACTCCTGACCGGCGACGAACGTGGCGTCGCTCGTGCCGTTATCGACCAGCGACGCATAGGCGCGACCGGTCCCGGCCAGGAACCGGACGATGGCTCGCGCGCCGACAGCGCGAGGCGAGGTCACGCGCGTCTGCGCGATTCCGCCCGCGGTTGCGAGCATTTCGCGTTGAATCTCGTCCCCCGCAGAGTCGTAGACGATGACCTCTGCCGCGGCGGCGCGTTCCGAAACGATCCCGATGTTCGTCCGGTATCCGGCAGTGTTCTCGATGAAGAGCAAATGCTGTTCGTCTGGGCCCGCCGCGTCGAGGAAGGGTACGTACTGGGAGACCTGATCCCGGTAGATCCGCGCGGCCGCGGCAACGCCGTCTGTCATCCGCAAATGAAGTGCAGCAAGCGGCGGGGCACTGAGGAATGACTCCACGACGTCGGGGAAGAACAGGGTCGTGGACGTCATCCGCTCATTGAGGATCTTCGCTTCGGCGAACGTGCCAGAGAGCAGTGTTCCCTGCACCGTTGAGGAGGGCTGAACTCGCACCAGGCGCAGGTCCGTTCGCCAACCATTTGAGGAGATGACCGGAGCGATGACGCTTCGTTCACCCATCGATCTTCGTTCGGCCGGAACGAAGATGGAGTCCCCGCTCTGCTGGTCGATCTGTGAAAGGTACGCACTGATCACGGCAGAGGAGCGGACCACATGCACGTCGAGGACACCGTCAGCTGGAGCGATTGGGATCTGGACGTGGCTGAACGGCAGGATGGGAAAGGAGTAAGAGCGACCTGAGGGCAATTGAGTGACCACGATCAAGCCTTCGCCGCCCGCTGTCTCGGTCACGCCGAGATTCAGCCTCCAGTCTCCAGCCACCACTGATGTGACCGGCGCCATGCTGAGCGGAACACCGGCAGGAGCCTTGTCCAGGTTCGGCGGAACCTGTTGTCCCAACGTCCCTCGCTCCGTCTGGAGGTACGTTCGGCTCATCACGAGCACGTCGCCCAGGACCTCCAGCGACCCGCTGCCCGCCGTCATGAAGACGCTGCCGACGACATCTTCGAATGACACCGTCTGCCCGCTCGCCAATGCGATCTGAATGGCGGCGAATCTCTCGAAACCGTCCTCTCCGCTGCGCGTGAAAATCAAAGTCGCGTTCCGCTGCGCTCCGTGAGGATTCGCGAGACGAACATCCGACATCCACTTTCCCTGCTCGCCGAAAACCTGCGTGACGACAGGGATCATCTGCGAAGAAGAGTCGCGAGGACGCTTCGCGAGCGGCTCATCGCCCGCGAACTGGATGACCAGGCTCCAGGAGAGGAGCGTTCCGATGTCGAGTGGACGACGGTCGGCGACATTCAGGCGCCACTCACCGGCCGCGGCGCGGCCGCGCAGGATGTCCAGCGACTCCAGCGGCGCCGCCGTCAGTCCGAACGTCTCGTGGATGTCGGCAGTGCGCACGCTGGAGATCTGATGCAGCAGGACCGCCGTTCCGTCGGGCGCAGTCAACTCCACGCGCAGATCTCCGCGGGAAGGATGAGCGATGTCCACGCGAACGTAAACGCGTTCAATGGCACGCGTATCGTCGACGGTAACCACCGACGTGATGCCTGCCGGGGTGTTCTCCGGTATCGGCACCCCGCGCTCATCGGACTGGAAGAGCGTGAGCTCTCCGCGAGGCGTGAAATCGCATTCGACGAGGATGCCGCGGGTGAACATCGCGCTGCAGATCGCGCCAGCGTACGTCCCCTGATACAAGAGCCGGTCCGCTTCCAGAAGACGACGCGCCATGACCGCAAACGTCGGACGCGGCGGCGCCCCGAAGAGCGACTCGATGAGGATCGTGTCCGTCTCGCGCTTGCCGATGCGATCGTGAATCTCGCGCAGGGCCGACGACCAGATCGCGCCATTGCGGTGCTCGACATTCGCGATCTCTTCACGGACGTAATCCGCCAACGTGGACGCGCTGTCCACACGGCGAAGGCAGTTCGCGTCCGCAGCGTACGCGCACCGTTCCGACGCGTCATCGAGCGCGCAACGCGCGTCCCAGTCGGCGAAGCAGAAAGGGTCGCGTCCCGAGGCCCTTCGCGCGGCAGCGTGTGTTGAGTACGCCCAGTAATCCGCCATCCCCTCCGCGAGAGCGCGCGGCTCTCCGGCCAACGCCCCTCCGAATGTGCCGGGCGCGATCCACTCGTGGATCGCGTGCGTGTACTCGTGGATGACGATGTCCGCGTCTTCCGCGTCGTCCGTCCCGCCCTCGCCGAAGAACAGCGTGCCCCTTCCTGCCTCCAGGGCGCTCGGCACGAAGAACGAGTTGTCCGCGCCGCTCGCGGCGTGCGCATCGACGGGGACGGGATATGCAGCGACGCCGCGCTCGCCCGTGAATCCGAGTGAGTGCAGGTAGCGCTGATTCCGATCGATATGAAAATACGCGTTCACATCCTCGAAGCCGTCCTCTTCGCGATTGAACTCGAGCTTCGCACTGCCGTCGGGGGGGGGAACCGTTCGCGCCTGCGAATCGATGAGAGAGACATATGCTCCGCTGAGAGGACCCGTTGGATTGGCCTCGATCTCCACGTGCCGGTAGGCACGCTCGGGTACCGCAGACGCGCTGTCGTTGCGATCCTGCAGCGTAGGGTCGTTCAAGGTGACGACCGGATTCGGATCGAAGACTCGTCCGGGTTTCGCTCGATAGAAGAGCGGGACGCGGCGCAGCAGCTCACCGGTGCTCGCGTCATAATCGTGTGCGTAAGGCTCATGGGGCGAGCTGGAACGAATGACTCTGCGAACGACTCGGCCATCCACCCGCCGTAGCGAAGTCGCCGGCTTCACTGCGCCCAGGTCCTCGGACGATTTCGCCAGGTCACACGGCTGCGTCACATAGTTGTCGGTGGGGAGTCCATCGACGAACTCGCGATAGCGGCAGTGCGTACCCGTCAGGGATTCGCGGACGAGCTCGAGGACCAGCGCTGTGGCGAGGAGCATGGGAGGCTACGTCTGCGCAGCGACTTGCGCTTGAGGCGTCGTGCCTGCAGCGGACTGGGCGGCAGGCAGCGAGAAGTAGAACGTCGTACCCAGCCCTTCCTTGCTGTCGACCCAGATCGTTCCACCGTGGCGCTCGACGATCTGTTTGGTGATGTAAAGGCCCAGTCCCAGTCCGCCGTAGTTCGTGGAGGAAACCTGACGGCCGCGATGGAAACGCTCGAAGACCTGACTGAGCTCGTCGGCTGGGATGCCGATGCCAGTGTCACACACGGCAGTCACCAGCGACTCGGAGCGATCGTCGACGGTCACGGTGACGTCGCTCCCCTCGGGCGAATACTTGACTGCATTCTCGAGGAGGTTTCCGAGGACCTGCTCCAGACGATCGCGGTCTCCCATGACGATCTTCGCGCCCTCGGGGACGCTCACGTGGAAGCGCCGGTCGCTGACCGCCGTGTGGTGGCGGTGTACGACGTCGAGCACGAACTGCGACCAGTTGATTGCATCGCGGCGAATCTCCAGACGTCCCGTCTCGATGCGCGAAACGTCGAGGAGCTCGAGGATCAGCCGCGACATCCGATCGATCTGGTCGAGGGCGATGTCCAGATACTCCTCGGAGGTATTCAGGTCGCCTTCCTTGATCAGCATCTTCGCCAGCTGCGTGTAGCCCTTGATCGATGTGACCGGCGTGCGCAACTCATGGGAGGCGATGGAGAGGAACTCGTCCTTCAGACGCGAGAGATCCTCGACCTTCCGCCTCGCCTCGACCTGTTCGGTGTAGAGCTTCGAGTTCTCGATGGCCAGCGCGGCCCGTTCGGCGAGGACCTCCGCAAACGGGAGCTTGTCGTCGGTCATGGCGCGGTCCGTATCGTTCGCGGCGATCACCAGCGCGCCGATCATCTCCCGTCGCGTGCGCAGCGGAAGCACCAGCAGGGAGGCGAGCTTCGCGGGCGACGCATGATAGGTGCGGGGATTGGCCTGGTCGGCCCAGGGACGAACGTCCGTCAACATGGAGGGATATCCGGTAGAGACCACCTGTCCGATCATCCCTTCGCCGAGGGTGAGGGGCTGTCGGTAGATGTAGGACCACGCCAGTCCGAGCGACGCCATGTCGCGGTGATAGATCGCCGCGACGCTGAGCTCCTTGGAGTCCGCGGTACGCAGGATGACGGCGGACCAGTCACCGAGGACGTCCGCGACGCGCTCGGCGATGGCCTGAGTCACCCAGGCCGGGTCAATGTTGCTGGAGAAGAACGCCCCTGCATCCGCGAGGATCTGCGCCCGTTCCGCCTGAACCTTCATCTGCTCTTCGAGCGCGCGGCGCTCGGTAATGTCGCGGAAGGTGACGACCACGCCGGAAGTGTGCCCGTCTTCACGAAGGGGCGTCGCGCTCATCGACACCGCCGCGCGGTCCGCTCCTTCGCGCGCGATGATCACAGTGACGTCCTGCACCAGACGCCCGGTGGAAAGCGCCTGCGCGGCTGGCAGTTCCTGCGGAGCGAGCACGCGGCCATGCTGGTCCCGCAGGCGATACGCGTCGGCCTGCTTGTCGATGGGAATGCCCACGTCGGACTTCCCGAGAAGTTGCTGGCCAGCGGGGTTGATGAAGACCGAGCGTCCCTCACCGTCCACGAGCAGCACGCCGTCGGACATCCCCCCGATCATCGCCTCGGTGCGCCGCACCTGGCGGGTGATGGAGTCGTTCATCGAGCGCTGGATCCGCCAGACCGCGGCCAGACCGATGCCGATGACCGCGACACCGACGAACACCATGGCCATCATCAACCACTGGCGCAGCCGGGAGAAGCGGTTGAGAGTCCTGGTCTGCTCGCTGCGGATGCGATCCGCAATCAAAGCAGCGTGATCGGGGGCGGTGCGGCGGATCTGTGTGACCTGCTCCACGAGATCGGCGCGGACCTCATTGCGATCCCGCTTGGCCAGGATCTGCTCGTTGGTGAGCATCCTGATCTTCATGTAGTGCTCACGAAAGAGCGCGATGATTTCGCGATCGCGGGGATTGGTCGTACGCTCCACGGCCTGTTCCGCCGCGGTTTCAAAGGACCGCACGGCGTCGTCGTACTGCTGCACGAACTCGGCCTGCCGCGTGATCAGGAACCCGCGCGTCGAGGACGACATCCGCGACAGCGCTCCGTCCATCTCACGCACGTTGTCGAGCAGCGGCCGCGACTCTTGCACCACACGGAACTCCATCCGCTGCTCCATCTGCAGAATGGCAATCGTCGAGGCCACGCCCCCGATCGTGAGGAGCGCCAGCGCCGCGAAAGCTCCCCACAGCGTTCTCCGGATGGAAGGCGGCATAAGATCGGAGCCGATATTTGCAAGAATGGCGCCGCCACTGCGCTAACTAACAGCGAATGAACGAGTTCTGCGACGCTTTGGAATGGAGCGTGCAGCTTTCTGTGTCGCTGCGGCGAGGCAACAGGTTCAAAGCCTCAAAGCAACCGCGTCG
>JANMSA010000405.1:0-2473 GCA_031388865.1 Acidobacteriota bacterium
GATCTCCACGGCGGCTTCGCGCTCGGTGGGAATGCCCAGGATGTCCGCCGAGCGGCGCACGATGATCGTCAGCGAGTCGGCATCGTAGAAATCGAGGCGGTGCACGATGCCGAAGCGCGCGCGGAGCGGGGCGGTGAGCAGCCCGGCCCGCGTAGTCGCACCGACCAGCGTGAATCGCGGCAGGTCGACTTTGAGCGTGCGCGCGGCCGGGCCCTGACCGATCACCACATCGACGTGGAAGTCCTCCATCGCCGAGTAGAGGACTTCCTCCACGATGGCAGGGAGACGGTGGATCTCGTCGATGAACAGGACGTCGCCGGCCTCGAGATTCGTCACGATGGCCACGAGGTCTCCGGCCTTCTCCAGCGCGGGTCCGGACGTGGTGCGCAGGCTCGCATTCATCTCGTTCGCGACGATGTTTGCCAGCGTGGTCTTGCCGAGACCGGGAGGACCGAACAGAAGCACGTGATCGAGCGCCTCGTTCCGCTTTCGCGCTGCTTCCAGCGAGATCTCCAGGTTGGCCTTCACCTTCTGCTGCCCGATGTACTCGCGGAGCATCTTCGGACGGAGGGAAAGCTCGGTCTGAAGATCTTCGGGGTCGGGTGTCGGCGCGAGGATGCGGTCGTCGGTCACTGGGATGAGAGTCTAACCCTGAGCGGCTCGCAGCTCGCAGCTCAAAGCTCGCAGGAGATGAGCCCGGGGAGTCCCCGGCGAGCTGCGAGATCAGAGCGGCGAAGAGGATTCAACGAGCCCCTTTCGAGTACGCAGCAAGGGGACCGTCGGCACTCCGCCGCCCCTGCGCTGCGCTCTGGGTTGGCAGCGAGACCGTGATGGCCGTTCCGGCGCCTACGCTCGACGTCACCTCGATTTTCCCGCCGTGCTCCTGCACGATGCGGTACGAGATGGCCATCCCCAGTCCGGTGCCTGATGGAAAGTTCGTGCGGAATGGTTGAAAGAGCCGCTGCAGGTCTGCGGGCGACATTCCCCGGCCGCTGTCGGTGAAGATGATGCTGTACAAGGCCTCGCCCACGGTCGTGTGCACGGTCAGCACGCCGCCGTCCGGCATGGCCTGCACTGCGTTGCGCGCGAGATTCCAGAAGACCTGCCGGATCTGATCCGCGTCGCCGACGATCAGGTACGACGGCGGTGCGATCTCGCGACGGATCTCATGCTGCGCGTGGAGCTCCGGCGAGTTCGCGAGCAGTTCCAGCGTCTCCGCCAGGCTGGCCGCCACGTCGAACTCCGCGGGACGCTTCTCCTGCGGCCGCACGAAACGCAGAAAATCGGAGATGGATTTATTCAACCGCTCCGACTCCTTGAGCACGATGGACATGAGTCGCTGCTCCTGGGGGGTCAGCGACTGGGAGCTCTTCAGGACCTGCACGGATCCGGCGATCGCGGCGAGCGGGTTGCGGATTTCGTGGGCGATGCCCGCCGACAACTCCCCCACCGCCGCCATCCTGTCCTTGAGCCGCACCTCGGCCTCGAGTTTCTTCACATCCGTCAGATCCTGAAAGATGACGGTGTAGCCGGAAAAGTGTCCGTCCAGAGTGCTGAGCGGGCTGACGGCGAACCCGACGCTGCGCTCGCCGTCCGCGCTGAAGCGATCCACTTCGCGGCGCACGATCGAGCCGGTCGCCAGTTTTGTGCGGGCGGCCGCCCACTCTTCATCCGTGAAGAAGCCGAGCTCCGTCACATGACGTCCCAGCACGGCCAGCGGTTCGATGCGCAGGATCTGCGAGCCGGCCGGGTTCACGAACGAGGCGGTGCCGAACGACGACAGCGTGACCAGGCCGGAGGGGATGGAGTCGACGACGTTCTGGTTGAGAGCCCGCAGCTCGGCGAGGTTCTGCCGGTTCGCATCGAGCTCTTTCGACGTGCGCTTCAGTTGCTCCGATAGATACGACGTGAGCAGCGCCGTGGCATAGAAGCCGGAGAAGTTCGCGGCCATGTTCAGGTACAGCCGCGACGACGTCCATTCGATGGGCAGGAACATCGACTGCTGCGGCATGGGCAGCACGCCGTAATACATCAGGTCCACGAGCACGCCATAGCCGATCGCCGCCGCGGAAGCCGCGAGCAGCCCCCCGCGGCGATACAACAGCATCGAAGCCGTGATGACCGAGACCAGGTAGAGGAACGAGAACGGCGAGTCCAGGCCGCCGGTGAAGTACACCAGCAGCGTCTCCACACCGATGTCGCCGCCGATCTGAATCGCCAGGCTGAGCTTCCGCGAGGGGATGGCGAACGCGAGGCCGATGTACGCAAGCGTCAGCACATAGGTAGCGCCGGCCGCGATGTACAGGTAGTCGAGAGGGAGGACCTCGCGGATCGTGTACTGGATGATCAGCGCCGCCAGGAGCAGCGTCGTGACCACCACGACGCGGACGGCGATCAGCATGCGCACGTCGTTGCTCAGGGCCGAGGGGCGGGGGCCTGCCGGCCTGGGGCCAAGGGCCGAGGGCCGAGGGCC
>JANMSA010000154.1:0-2225 GCA_031388865.1 Acidobacteriota bacterium
AGTTTCGCCTTGGCGGCCACCGGGTACTGCTTGACGTCGTCGAGTCGCGCGTCGAGGAAGTTGCCGCGCCCATTGAGCTCGAGATTTGCGACGTAGGCGTTCCAATACGTCACGTTGCCCCACCCACCCGTCCATGTGTGCTGGTTCACGCCGGCCATGCCGAACGCGGGCGGAATAAGAGTCGCCGCCGCCTTGCCGTCCGGGCGAAACGCCTTGCCATCAAGGTTCAGCAAGGCGTCGAACTTGCCAGGGCCCCAGCTTGCCAGCACTTTCTTGACCGTCGGCTCGTCCACACCCAGCAGGGTCGTATACGCGCTGAGGTCGGGCGCGAGGCTGACGATGGCTCCGACGTTCAGGTCACGGTTCGCCCATCCGTCCAGACGGCGGCCGATGCCCGGCGCAAACGAGTCATCCACGGTCGAATGACAGAACGCGCACTGTACACCCAGTGACGAGAGCTGACCGTTGGCAGCGAACCGTCCGGTGATGCCGACCACCGCGTTCGCTTTGAGCAGCACCAGCGTTGACGCAGGATCGTCGAGATCGACCTTGCCCGCCTTCAAAGCGGCGGCGACCGCAGCCGGCACCGCTTCGACATCGACTTTCAGGCCGACGCTGAGCGCTGTCTTTGGACTCACACCTGGCCCCACGCCCCCAAGCTTCGCGCCCGCTATCGCCTGGTGCAGTTTTAGCGTGTCCCCCCAGAACGCCTCATCCCCGAATGTTTCATACCGAAAGACGCGCCGGCCTTCCTCCAGCAGGAGCCGGGCGTTGTCGGCGACAGCATCGGTTCCTACCTGGGCGGCGAGGCGTCCGGAGCGCTCGCTCGATGTCCAGACGGTGTACAGCGATACGGCTGCCGCTGAAGCAATCACCATGAGCCACCGGAGCGTTTTCGACTTCATACACTTCCTTGCTGTGCTTGCAGGGTCTGAACTGGCTGTAGCCCGGAGCATGGCACCGGCTCAGGCGCTCGCCTGGATCAGCCCGAGGGTTCGAAGAGCACCCGAATTCCCGGGACGATTCGACAGCAATTCCAACTCCGGACCCGCGACGAATAATCACCAAGGATTTCGGCTGGGGCTCGACCCGGGGCCCTGCATCGATCGTAAACGGTTACGCGAAACGTCCGGCGGGAACGCCGGGGCCCTGCCCTGCATCCAATAGGAAGCGCCTGAACATGTCCCAGTTACCCACTTCGTCACCCCCCGCTCCGCTCCAGGACGTTCTGGATATTCTGGATGACGCCGAGCTCGCGCGCCGGATTGCCGCAGCCGATCCCGTCGCCTTCGAGACCCTGATGCGCCGATACAACGGCAGACTGTTCAGGGTCGCGCGGGCCATCCTCAAAGACGACAGTGATGCGGAGGACGCGCTGCAGGACGCGTATCTTGACGCCTACCGTCACATGGCCGACTTTCGGGGCGGCGCCCAACTAGCCACGTGGCTCATCCGGATCGTCGTCAACCAGTCGCTCATGCGGTTGCGAAAGCAGAGGCGCGACCGCGTGGTCGTGCCGTTCGGCGATCGCTACGGCACCGAGCGCGAACACGTGGGAACCGACGTGGCGGACCAACATACGGAGTCACCCACACACGCCATGCTGCGCGCCGAGATCCGCGTCATGCTCGAGCGCCGGATCGACGAGCTCCCCGTAGCGTTCCGGACCGTCTTCGTGATGCGCGAGGTCGAGGAGATGACCGTTGAAGAGACGGCGACCTGCCTGGCGATCCCGGCCGCCACGGTGCGGTCCCGGCTGTTCCGTGCGCGCGCGCTGCTGCGCGAGTCGCTCGCCCGCGACGTCGACATGGTCACGGGGGACGTCTTTGGCTTCGACGGCGAACGCTGCGATCGCATTGTCGCGCGGGTGCTGGCCGCGGGCGTTCTTGATTGTGGGACCGACGCTCCCACCTGAAGAGGTCCCGCCACACGGGAACGCCAGCGTCCGCCGACGCATCTAATAGAGCAGACACCCAGCGCAGGGATTCAGCCCTGCCGACCAGGCAGCCCCGAAGGGCTGCGCTACGGTTCTCGGCCCGAACAACGCCGGAGCGCAGGGTTTTTCCTGCCGATTCAACCAACTTGAGGAGTCATCGAATGAAACTGTCAGTAATTGTTGCCGCGTTGCTACTCTCCGCCTCTGCCGCGTCCGCACAGGGCGTGACCGATGCGCAGATCGCGGCCATCGTCGTCACCGCCAACCAGGTCGACATCGACGCCGGAAA
>JANMSA010000431.1:0-13797 GCA_031388865.1 Acidobacteriota bacterium
CCTGCTGCGCGACGGACGAGCCGAGGCGCCAGAGCTGGTCACGCTCTCGCACGTGTACGAGCGCGCGGCTGGCGACGACGAGAGCGAGTTCATGCAGGTGGTCGAAGCGCACACGGGCAGGCCCGCCATCCACATCCACGAGGCTCAGGCGCCGCTGGGCGTAGGCTTCGGCGAGCTGGAGTTCGAGGCGCCTTCGCTGTTCCAGGTATGGCGCGCGCGCCAAGCTTGCGTGCGCGCGGCACTGGAGCGGCACGGAGCGCAGCGCGTGCTGAGCGGCTTCGGCGGCGACCACCTCATGCGCAGCGAACAGGACGTCGCGGTGGAGCCGGCCGAGCACTTGAGCGCGCTACGGCTGCGCGCCTATGTCTCGTCGCTGCTGCGCTGGCGCGCCGCCTCGCGCGCCGCCTACCCGCACCAGACGTGGCCGAAGCTGCTGTGGCGCGGCAGCGTGCTGCCCTTGCTGCCGTACGCATGGCGCACGCGCCTGTGGACGCCCCCGTTGCCCGGCTGGCTTGAGGCCGGCTTCGTCGCCCGCGTCGACCTGCGCGCGCGCGTGGCGGCGCGGGTCGACACGCCACGGCGTCTGGCCCCCGGACGGCGGCGCCAGGTGTGCGCGGTCGAGGCCGGCATCGGCGCGCTGGCATGGCTGTACGACACCGGCTCGCGGCCCTTTGAGCAGGCCTATCCGCTGCTCGACCGGCGGGTGGTGGACTTCTGCCTGAACGTGCCCATCGACCAGTTCCTGCGCCCGCAGATGGCGCGCTCGCTGCACCGACGCGCCTTGCGCGGCGACCTCCCCGCGCGCATCTTCGAGCGCCATGACAAGCGCGGCCCGAACGCCACGATGCTGAGGGCCGTGAGCGAGTGCTGGGGCGAGTTCGCGCCGCTGCTCGATCACAGCCGACTGGCGGCGCGCGGCCTGGTGGACGAAGCCGCGCTCGTCGAAACGCTGCGCCGGGCCCGTTTCGGTCAGGCCGGCTGGGACCTGATGCCGATGCTGAAGGCGCTCGCACTGGAGGTCTGGCTGCGCGCGAACGAGCGGCCCGACGCCGCTGGCGAGGCCGAACCGATGCTGCCGGGCGCGGGCGTAGGGGAAGCTGCCGTCGCCATCAGTTGACGCAGCCGACGGTCTCGAGGAAATCCTACCGGACCGAAGAAATCGCTGAGGTCGAGAAGGCGAAGCACACGAAACCAAAGAAGCGCTGATCGACAGCAGCCGGCGTGCTCACGAGCACGATCAGATCGTCATAGTCGCGCCGCGTCGAGGTGTCGAACCGGTAGAAAACGGCGTAACGATAGTCCTCGGCTCAAAACCCGCGCGAGTATTCAAGCGCGCCGAAGACACGGTCGAGGTCGAGCCCGGACAGCACGTGCCGCTTGCGTGTCGCAGGGATGAGACACACTCGCGCCAGGCGCGTGCAAATCCTGGCCGCGGCAGGCCGGTGTCGTAGAGCGTGATCGCGGCAGACGTTCACCATGATGCGCGAGACCCATCCCTGGAAGCTCTTCGTTTCGTCGTACTTGCGCAGTTGGCGGTAGAGACGGAGAAACGTCTCCTGGACCGCGTCTTTTGACGTCGTCGGCATCGCCGAGGATCGACCAGGCAATCTGCGCGACGCGTCGCTCGATCAGGAGCATGAGCTCCTCGAACGCCGCGGCGTCTCCGGTGCGTGCGGCGCGAACGATGGGGATGAATGGGTCCGCGAGTCCTGCTCTCTCATCGACCACTCCAGCCTCGGCGCTCATCGTGTTGGCTGCCGTCACGTACCCAATGACTCGGGGCGGGCGGAAGGCGTTTACTCGCGACGATTCGACGTGCGGAGAGGAGACCCGGTTTCAGCCGGGAGGGAGGAGGGGCGGGACGCGGGGGAGCGTCAACGCATCTGCAGGACGATCCAGACGATGAGCGCGATGGCGATCACCGCGACCAGCCCGATGGTCATCCCGCTGCTGCGCGTGGAGCTCGAACTGACGGTCTCGTACACCACCTTCCGCTCGACGTGATCTTCGCTATCGTGGATTTCAGGTTCCGGCATGCTCAGCGTTCTCAGCAACTGCGATGCCACGCAGGAGCTGACGTGAGGTCGCCACGAAGATCGGGATCGAGAGACAGGAGAGAAGGGCCGCGATATTGAAGGCGAAGCCGAGCCCCGCTCGCTGACCGATCGCGCCGATGACCAGCGAGCCGAGTCCGATGCCGGTGTCGAACGCGAGGATGACGCTGCCGAACGTGCGGGCGCGGTGCCGGTCTCCTGTGTTCGAGACGATGAAGTTCATGAACGCCGGGAACGACGCGCCCAGCCCGATGCCGAAGAGCACGGCGGCGCCGATCAGCTCTCCGCGAGTGAAGGCGCGCGCCAGAAGCGCGAAAGCGATGGGCATGGCCACGAAGGCGGGGTAGAGCAGCACCTTCGGGCCGAATCGGTCTCCCAGGCGCGACGTGAGGACGCGCACGAGGACGATGGTGATGGCGAAAACCGTGAAGAAGAGCGATTCGGGCGCGATGCTGCGCTCACGGGAAAGCAGAGCTACGTAGCTGGTGATCCCGCCATAGCCGAACGACACCACTGCCAGCGAGAGCGTGGTGCGCACCACCTGCCAGTCCCAGAAATCGCGCACCCGGGGAAACGGGGTGCGCACGCTCCGATCCTCGCCGCCACCCAGTCGAGACGCCCAGATCGCTGTGATCGCCGAGAGAGCGGCGATTTCCGCGCAAAGAGTGAACCAGCCGAAACGGTGAATGTACATGCCCGCAGCAGGGGCGATCGCTATCGCCGCCGTCGTCGCCAATCCCCAGTACGCCAGCCCCTCGGTTCGCCGCGACACCGGGATGAAGTCCGTCATGGTCGCGCCGGCCGCGGAGAGGATCGACGACCAGAGCGCGCCATGAACGACCGCGATGATGAGCACCAGTGGAAGCCACGGCACCAGGCCATAGGCAAGGGAGAAGAAGACGAACAGGACGGAGGAGACGACGAGCATCCGCCGCCTCCCGAAATGGTCGGCGACGGTGCCCATGACCGGCGCAGACAGAGCGCTTGCCCCCGTATAAACGAACAGGAAAAGCCCGGCCGTCGCCTTGCCGCCGCCGAGGTCGATGATCCGCAGAGGGATGACCGGCAGGAGCTGGAAGGCGGAGAAAAACGTCAGGAACTGGAACAGCCTGAGGGAAATGAAGTTGCGGGTGAACAGCGGGTCGCGGGGCACTGGGGGGATGGTAGCCGAGTCTTCGAGCCTTCGAGTCTTCGAGTCTTCGAGTGGTCGAGTCGTCGTGGGGTTAGAGCTCCTTGAAGACTTGAAGACTTGAAGACTCGAAGACCCCCAGCAGAATGTTCGTCCGATGGCAAGGGTTCACCATCCCGATGAAAGTGAAGCGTGCGGCAAAGTACGGCTTCTGCTCCGGCGTGCGGATCGCGGACCTCAAGGTCAAGCGTTTCGCAGCGAAGGGTGGGCGAGGAGCGATCCTCGGCCAGGTCGTGCACAACGAGCGGGTCGTCGAGGAGATGGAGCGCCTGGGCGTGCGCACCATCAACGAGATCACTGCGGCGGAAGAACCGACCATCGTCTTCTCCGCGCATGGCGTGCCTCCTTCATTTCACGAGGCCGCCAGGGACCGCGGACTGGACATCCTCGATACAACCTGCAAGTTCGTTTACGACATTCATCGGGAAGCGGCCAAGGCGTTGACGAACGGGTATCACCTGGTGTTCATCGGCGATCCGAAGCATCGGGAGGTCATCGGCTACACGAACGACCTCGATCCTGCGACCTATCACATCGTGTCCCGGATCGAAGATGCGGATACGGTCGACTGGTCGCGGTTCGAACGGATCATGGTCTTCTACCAGACCACCCTCAATGCGGATGACTTCGAGGACGTGGTGCGCGCCATCGAGCGTCGCGCGGCGCGCGTGGAACGTGGCGACACCATCTGTTACGCGACGAAGGAAAATCAGGACGCAGCGCGCGTGCTCGCTCATGATCCTGAGGTGGATGTGATCATCGTGATCGGCGGAACCAAGAGCGCGAACACCAAACATCTCTGGGAGATCTGCCGCGAGGCCAAGCGAGCGTACCTCGTCCAGGGAGCGGACGACATCGATGAGCAATGGCTTGCGGACGCGAGCGTCGTAGGGCTCACAGCCGGCTCGTCCACACCCGACTATGTCATCGACGAGGTCGAACAGAAACTGGCCGGGATGTGACCTGTCGAGCTCTCAGCTCTCAGCTCTCAGCTCGCAGGAGCAGAAGCACGGGGAGCAGCATTTGGTTCGCAATTCTCAGGAGCAGCAGCCACCGCGAGCCGAGCCGCGTCGGTTTTTCTCCTGAGAGCTGCGAGCTGAGAGCTGCGAGCTAAAGACAGTAACCTCTGCTGCGAATAAACCGTCCCATCGGCAGTGTTGGGAAACGCAACCATGAAAGTTATTCGCAAAATTGCCGTGGCCGCACTCACTCTGGTCGTGTCCGCCAGCGCGTTTGGCGGCGAGATGGGCAGTGTGGAGAACTTCCGCTATTCGTGGCGTCTCCGCGGCGGCGTCCGCTTTCTGGCGGGCTTGATGTTCCCCACGAGCGGAGTAGGGAGCCTGCGTACCACCTTCGGTGACACCATTCAGAGCGAGTTGTTGATCACCGCTCCGAACGGGAAGTCGGGTGGGTTCTACGCTTACGAATCGGAGATGGATGGCTCCGCGAAGACGTTGATCACCGAGCATGGGTACTCCTGGGGGACGAAGTCGCGCAACGAGCGGACTGTGTTCGACTACGTCAAAGGTCTGGCGCGAATCCGTAAGCAGACTCCTGAGGAGACGCAGAACCAGGTCAAGAAGCTCCCGGGAACGAACGACCAGTATCGCGACATCCTCACCGCCATCTACTTCCTGCGCCAGAACGCGCGCACGATCTCTGCGCCCATCCAGACTTCGATCTACAGCGACGGCAAGGAGTACCCGGTGATTTTCAAACCGGGCGTGCACAAAGTGTTTGTGCTCGAGGGGAAGAGCGTGAACGCGCGCGCGTTCCACATCGTGGATGCACCGGGCGGAAAGAAGTGGCCCGGCGGCGTCACGGTGTGGCTCACAAGCGATGACCGTCGTGTTCCGGTACGCATTGAAATTCAGCAGAGCCTGGCATCGATGCAGCTCGACCTCCAGAAGATCGAATCCGCCGGCCTGCTCGCCAAACTTTGAGTATCAAGGTGGGGTCAGCCCCCACCTTGATACTTAAGAGGAGTGACCAATGGGCGTGCCGAGGCCGCAGAACAGGCCGACCATGTCCAGGAGCTCGGCTACGTGGAACGGCTTCTCCAGCACCACGGACGGGGCAAGGTCTTCGTCCGCCGGGCCGAGTTTGAAGCCGGTGATCACGATGACGGGAGTGTCGCCGCGTTTGCTGCGAAACCAGCGCAACCACTGATGGCCGTCCATTCTCGGCATGGACAGATCGAGGATGACCAGCTGGATGTCGGGGTTATTCTCGACGATCGGTATGGCCTGTTCCCCGTCGAAGGCGCAGAGCACCTCGAAGCCGTACGGCATCAGGAGCTCCCGGTAGTAACCGACGAGCTTCTCATCGTCGTCGATGACCAGCAGCTTACGTAAGTTCGTCGGCGTTCTACGGGCTCGAATCAAACCGGCACTCCCACTCGCTGGCGATAATCATAGCGGACACTGCAAGTGCCGGGCCGGTTAGCGCGTCTCGCTCAGAGGGGGAATGACGCCGGTTGTAACGGACGGGTGGAGCGGTTCCCGCTGCCGGGGAAGGAGCGTGAAACGGGATGGGTCATAGCGCAACGCGAGCAGGCGTCCCTTATGAACATTGGAACCGGCCGGGAGCTCGATACGAAGCGCGACGCCACCCGTGAGCATGCCTCGCGCAGTCCAGCGCCCGCCAGCAAACCCAGCCTCTTCAACACCGAATATCACGTCCGAATCTTCACCGGGCCGGGCCATCGAAAAGTCCGCGGGACGGACGAGCGCGATGCCCTCGCCTTGAAATGGGGGAGGATCAACTTCCCACGAACCGATCGCGGACTGGACCGTGGTGCCGCGGATGGTGATCGGAATCGCGTCAGACTCGCCAGCCCCCACCGCCGCCGCCTCATCGACGGGCCGCGCATACAACTCCGCTGCCGAACCGTGCTGTACGATGCGGCCGTCGCTGAGCGCGAGAACCGAGTCCGAGGTGGCCAGCTCTTCGCGCGAGGAGGGGGCGCTGATGACGGTGGTTCCGTGGACTCGCAAGGTGCGGTGGAAACGATCCGCGAGACTCGCCCGCGCCGAGGGGTTGACGCCGTCGAGCAAGTGATCCGCCAGGAGGATGGCCGGCCGAAGCAGCTCGATCCGCGCGCACTGCACGGTGATCGACTCCGTCGAAGAGAGCGTGCCCAGGCGTCGCTCGAGAAGAGAACCCAGCTCCCACTTCTCGACTGCGAGGGAGTACTCGTGATGACGGTCCTGCCGGTCGAGCGCTCGTGACCGCACTGCAGCGATGAGTGCATGCTGGACACTCCATCGCAACGGGATGTCGCTTTCGCTTGTGGCGTAGAGCAACGGACGCCGCGCCTGCTTCACGTCATTGACGCGCCGCTGGCCGAAAATCACGTCGCCCGACTGAGCTCGCAAGGCACCCGCCACGATCCGCAGGAGAGTCGACGCGCCGCAGGCGGGCGGGCCAACGAGAGAGGTGTGCGTGCTGCCCGCGAATGTGTGGGTGAGATCGCGCAACGCGAAGCCTCCGTCATGGCGGAACGTGACGTTGCGCAGGGTGACGTCGAGCACGGCGTCAGTTTAGTGGAGCTTCGCTTTGGGAAGAACCTGGGAGTCTCTCGCAGAAAACGCTCCTCGGGGGACGAGCGTCGCGGTGGCGGACCGACCATGCCGCCGGCCTTCGCCGGCCCAGGTCGGGGCCGCTGGAGGCGGCCCGTAGGGTAGCCGGTGGTGCGCGCGAAGCGAGCGACCACCGGTCCGCAACCCAGTAGTGATGTCGACCCTGGCAGGGGTCGCGGAGGAACTAGCGATGCACCGCCGAGTGCGGACCGGTACGCGACCCCTGCCGGGGTCGATCTCAATTGCCCGCTGCTGTCCGGTGGTCGCTCGCTTTGCTCGCACCACCGGCTACCGTACGCGCCGCCTCCAGCGGCAGTCTTCTGCCGTGCCCGCCTATTGCCGGCGTCGCTGGGGCGAGCGTGGCGGCTGGCGTTGCTGCGGCATCCGCTCCCGCTGACCGTCAAGGCGGCTGCGCATGCGGCGCCACTGCTGTTCGTCCAGGACGCCGCGCATGTCCACGAGCATCATCAGCTCCTGCTCGAACAACTTGCCCCGCGCCCCCGACAGCTGGGAGCCGATGCGCTGCAGTTCCTGGCGGCGCACCTGCGGCCGGTCGAGCTCTCCGCGAACGGCGATCTGCAGCTTGTCCACCGCGGCTTTCGCGTCGATGAGCTCATTGGCCGCGCTCCGGAAGATCTCGTCCAGACGCTCCTGCTGCTCGCTCGAGAGCTGGAGCTCCTGCACCACTTCCACGCGTCGCCACCACTTTCCGTGCGGAAGCTGCTGTGCGTGTGCGGCCACGCCGCACATGACCAGCGCCACTGCGATCACAAGTCTCCTGGTCATCAGGATTCGTCTCCGTTTTCTACCCATGATTCCCACGCCACGATGGACGAGTAGTCATCGAGCTCCTCGGACGCCCAGGGGGAGTCGTCGAGCCTTCGAGGCGTCGAGTCGTCGAGAGGAGCAGGTGCCGAAGTGGTCTCGACGAGCTGGAGGGGCTCGGGCAGGTTGCCGGACTGCCACGCGACGAAGCCGCCGCCGATGGCAATCACCAGCGCCGCTGCTGCTGCGAGGCGTCCGATGTGGCTCCTGCGAGGCGCGGCGATCTTGCGCATCACGGAGATCCTCTGCCGCACCCAGAACGTTTCCGGCTTCTCCTCGTGTGCACAGGAGCGCAGCGACTGCATCTTTCCTTCGAGGCGCTGGTACCGCACCGCGCAATCCGCGCAGTCGGAGAGGTGCATCATCACCGGCATCGACTCTCCGGGACGCATGTAGTACGTCTCGAGCAGATCGGCTTCACTGAAGTGCTGTTTCATGATCGTTCCCCTGGATCGCATCGCCCGTCTCGCCACCCCGCCAGCTCCTTGCGGATCTTGTGGATGGCCCGGAAGAGGTGCGCACGGACCGTGCCCGAGCTCAGGCCGAGGTGATCCGCGATGTCCTCGAGTGCAAGGTTCTCGTAGTGGCGGAGCCGGAAGATCGTCTTCTGCTGCGCCGACAGGATCCGCTCCGCTTTCTGGATGGCGGCGCGCAGCTGCACGGACGCCATCTCGCGTTCCGGATCCGGTCGCTGGTCCACCGGCTCCAGCATCGCTACCGACTGATCGTCTCCGCGGGAGCTGAAGAGGCTGACGAACCGGCGCCGCCGCAGGGCGTCGCGCGAACGATTGATGGTGATGCGCGTCAGCCACGTCTCCAGCTCCGCCCGCCCCTCGAAACGCGCCAGGTGCGTATAGGCCTGTACGAACGTGTCCTGAGTGATGGTGTCCGCTTCCATCTCGTCGCGAACGATGGCGTTCGCGACGCGGAAGAGTTTCCGTTGAAAGCGCTCTACGATCGTCGCGAACGCATTGCCGTCTCCGGCGAGCGTGCGCTCGATCAGTTCTCGATCGGTCGGGATCTCGCTCATCCGAAACGCGGCCACCTGGCTTCTCACTCTGCTTGGACGGTGGAAGACGACTCTTCGTTTACATCTTACGGCTGACGATCCAGACGCCCGTGAAGATCATCACGGCTGCGACCGCCACGATCCCGCGCACCTGCTCGTTGAAGAAGAACCACCCCAGAGCCGTCGCCAGCACAGGCTGGATGTAGGTATACGAAGAGACGACCGAGCTGTCCGCGTGTCGCAGCGCCCAGGCCTGGAGCAGGTACGCCGCCACCGTGGGACCAAGAATGACCAGAACCAGGCAGAGCCAGCCGGTGGCGCTGATGGCCGGCCAACGCTCAACCCACAGCGACGGTCCGGCAATGGGCAGCATGAGCACCGCTCCGATGAGGAACATCCGCGCCACGACCGCTCGTGGCGACAGCCGGGCCATGTCCGGTTTGGAGACGACCAGGTAGATCGCGTAGGAGAGACAGTTGATGAGGATCATCGCCGCACCGAGCACTGAGCGGCCCGTTCCTGCGAAGCCTTCACCACCGACCACGAGCAGCGCGCCGGCACACGCGAGCGTGATGCCCCCGATCCGCGACGCCGACGCCCGCTCGTGTCCCAGCACGATCGCGGTGGCGGTCACGAACACAGGGATCGAAGTGATCAGGATGGCTGCGACCTGAACGGTCGTGAAGGCCAGTCCGCTGAGGAACAAGGTCTGGTTGATGACCACACCCAGCATCGAGAACAGTGCCACGCGCCGCCACTCGCCGCGCGGAAGGAAGTCGTTCCGCGCCACGAACCAGAGCAGCAACGCGGCTCCGGCGACGCGCAGCCACGCGAACGACAGTGGCGCGAACTCGCGCATCCCGACTTTGGAGATGATGTAGTTTGAGGAAAAGAGAAGGGCGACTGTGAAGAGAGCCGCGTGAAGCCGCAGCGTCAACGCTCTTCCATCCACAGGTCCTGATAACGCACCGGCGGCGGCACGAGCGAGATGCGCACGCCACGCACTTCCGGCTTGTGGAGTACGAAGAGCCGCTCGTGGAAGAGGGGCACGATGGGCGCCTCACGGATCACCATCTCGCTCAGGGCCCGGTAGATCTCTGCGCGCCGTTCGACATCGTTCGAGCGGCGCGCTTCCTGGATCTGGCTGTCGACTCCCTGGCTCCGGAAATAGAGGCCCGGGATCGAAGTCGAATCCGAATGAAAGAATGTATGGAAAAAGTTGTCCGGATCAGGGAAGTCGGCGTACCAGTTCGCGCAGTAGAGCAGTCCATGGCCGCGGCTCTCACGCGGCCTACTGGCCTCGGTTGCCGAATGGCGGGTGACGTTCACGCGGATGCCGATCGCGGCGAGGTCCTCCACCATCAGCGGTACCAGTCCGGAGTTGTTGAACTCGTCCGTGTCCCACGTGCGGTACTCGATCGCGAATCCGGACTCGAGGCCGGCCTGACGCATCAGATTGCGCGCGCGGCCGGGGTCATGTTCAATGCCGCGCAGATTCTCGTCATAGCCGAGGAGACCCGGTGGGAGAAGGGATTGCGCAACGGCGGATTGCCCGAGATAGATCTGCTGGTTGATGCGCGGCCGGTCGATGGCGTAGTTCAACGCCTGGCGCACCTCGACCCTGTCGAACGGCGGCAACGACGAGTCGAAGCCGACATAGGAAGTATGCAACTGGGTGGTGGTGAGCAGGTAGGCTGCGTAGCGCGGGTCGTCGCGGATCTCGCTGACGATGTTCGGCGGGATCCCGTGGGCGACATCGAGCTCACCGCGGAAGAACGCGTCCGACATTTCGCGAAAGCTGCGCAGGTCGAGACGGACCGTCACCTCGTCGAGGTGCGGCTGGTCGCTCACGTAGTACTGTTCGTTTCGCACGAGCCGCACCTGCCGTCCCTCCTCGGCCTCTTCGACTTTGAACGGCCCGGCGCCTACGGTGCGCAGACTGAACTTCTGCCCGTCCCGGGTTTCCTCCGATGGAACGATCGATAGCTCCGGAGTGGTGAGGATCGACAGAAAAAACGCTAGAGGCTCATTGAGATGCACGTCGATTGTGTTTGCATCTCGAATGACGACGCCGCTCAACATGCGAGTACGGCCCGCGATGACCTCGCCGGCACCGCGCACGTTGCGAAGCAGGCCCGCGCCGCCCGACCTCGTTTCGGGAAGCAGCACGCGCAGGAATGACTCGTAGACATCGCGCGCTTCGAACGTGCGCCCGTTGTGGAAGTGGACTCCGCGACGGAGGTGGAAGCGGTAGACACGACCCTGCTCGAGCACCTCCCACCTCTCGGCCAGATCGGGAATCAGTTCCGCCCCTTCGCCGTATCTGGCGAGAGTGGCATGCACCGATTTCACGATGTAAACGAGTGCTGACGCCGAGGCGTACGCCGGATCGATGTTCAAGGGTTGCCAGAGTACCGTCGCGGTGGTGAGCTTGCCGCCGCGGGTCAACGCCGGCAGAGTGAAGCGGCCGAGCTCCTGCTTGAGCAGAGTGGACTCGTGGTGGAGCGTGCCGGCCATCTGGGTGAGGTCGGAGACGCCGAAGCTCGAGTCCTCCGATCCCTGCTTGATGACCGCCATCGACTTGACGATCGCGGAGCTTTCCGCCGCCAGGACGGACGTCGACTCGAGCACGTTCTGCACGAGCCCCATGATGTTCTCCATGGCCCGGCTGATGGCGCGGCTTCCACTCTCCTGTTCGCCCATGGCACGTTTCAGATGCTTGGAGTAGTCGCGCACCAGGGTGGCCTGCTCGCCGATCTTGCTGGAGGTCTGCGACTGCTGCTGCGTTGCGGCAGCGGTCTGCTGCACCATCTTCGTCACTTCTTCGATGGCAGATGTGGCTGCGGCGCTTCCACGCGCCTGTTCCTCCGTGGCGCGCGCGATCTCCGAGATGGAGTTGGTGGAGCGATCCGTCAGCTCGAGAATCTTATCCAGAACCTGCGCGGCTCGCGCGGTGAGGCCGACGCCGTCCGCCACGCGGTCCGCGCCGACTGTCATCTGGTCGGACGCGCGGCCTACACCCTTCTGGACGTTCTGGATCAGTGTGCGGATCTCTTCGGTGGAAACGGAAGTGCGCGCGGAGAGGTCGCGGATCTCGTCCGCCACGACGGCGAAGCCACGACCGCGCTCGCCCGCCTGCGCTGCGATGATTGCAGCGTTCAGCGCCAGAAGGTTCGTCTGCCCGGCGATGTCGTCGATCACGCGGACGATGTCGCCGATCTCCTGTGACCTCTCCGCAAGCTCGGCCAGCGCGCCTTTTGCCTCCTCGACGGCAACCTGAATCTTGTTCATGCCGTCGACCGTGCCCTCCACGGCGGCCCGTCCTTCGTTCGCGGCATCCTTTACATAGCGCGAGAGATCGGACGACTGCCGCGACGAGTTCCGGATCTCTTCTGTGGTGGCGTTCATCTCCACCATGGACGAGGCGGTCTGCGTGGCGAAAGAAGCGAAGCTTTCCGTGTTCTTGGCGACGTTGTTGATCGAGGCGACCATCTCCTCGATGGAGGACGACGTCTGCTCGACGAACTCTGCCAGCGTATCAGCGATGCGGCTCACCTCTTCGATGGAGGCGGACATCTCCAGGACGGAGGTGGACGTCTCTTCGGCGTTTGAGGAGAGTTCCTCCATGCTGCGGCGAACGCTGTTGATCGACTGATCGATCTGCGTGACCGAGGAGGATGTGGTTTCTGTCGAAGAGAGCTGTTCGGAGGCGCTGCGCGCCAGGACGCGCGAGCGGTCGCTGATCTGATCGCTGGCCCGGGCCACGTCGGCAGCGAGCTGTCCGAAACGGCGGATGGTGCGCTCCAGGTGGGTCACCAGACTCAAAATCGCGCTGGACGTCCGGGCCGACTGCGTCTCGGCCTCGATCTCTTTGGCGGAGATCGCCAGGTCACCGGCAGTAATGCGGGTGATCAGGCTGATCATGCCTTCGCGGCGCTTCAGGATTCGTCTGAGCCAGTACGTGAAAATGCCGATGGAGGTGAGCGAAGCAACGAGGGCGACGATCACCACTTTCCACCAAAGCTCGGTGGTCATCCCGGGCACTGCAAGGAGCAGCACGCTGAAGAAAGAGAGGCAGGCAATGAGGAGCACCCACATCTGCTGTGACCGGCCGAAGTGTCTCATCCGCATAGGCTTCTCGACGGCGATGCTAACATGCGACTGTTGAGCCCCGGGGAACGATCCTTCACGAGCCGCCGCACTCTCATCGATGACTTCCTGGCCCGTTTGAGGCCCGGTGCACCGGCGCCTCTGGATGCGCCGCTGCGTCGTGCGCTCGGCTCTCCGGGAAAGCGCGTGCGCGGTGTCCTGACGCTTGCGACGGGGGAGGCGGTGGGCGCGAAACCGGAACGACTTCTTGCGGCGGCGGCGGCGATGGAGATGATCCACACGTCTTCGCTGATCCTCGACGATCTCCCCTCGATGGACGACGCACAGCTGCGCCGCGGCGCGCCCGCGTTGCACCGCGAGTTCGGCGAGGATCTGGCCATTCTGACGGCCGTGGCCCTGCTCAATCACTCCTACGGTCTCATCGCTCAGGCATACGCGGAGTGCTCACCGCGACGCTGGCCGATGCAGCAGGTCGTGCAGCGCGTCGTCGACGCGGTGGGATGGGACGGCACGATCGCCGGGGAGGCGGTCGATCTCCACAGCGAGCACTGGAAGCTCGACTTCGACACGCTCGAGCTCATTCACTCTCGCAAGACCGGCGCGCTGTTCGTTGCCGCTGCGGCAGTGGGCGGCATGCTCGCGAACATCCACCCTGCACCCCTCCAGCGCATCGAAGTCTTCGCCAAGAACCTCGGCCTCGCGTTTCAGATCACGGACGACGTCCTCGACGCGACCTCGAATCCCGAAACGCTCGGCAAGGACGTCGGAAAGGATGGAGAGCGTCTGACGTTCGTGAAGCTCGCCGGCGTCGAAGGTGCTCGCAAGCTCAGCGAGGAGCTCGTGGAAACCTCGCTCGCCGCCATCGAGACGTTGGGCGCGGCGGCGAAGCCGCTGCGCGATCTCGCCGGCATCGTGCGGAATCGCGTGCGGTGAAGGGGTCGCAGCGCTCAGCGTGGGTTTGACTCATCTTGCCTACTGCGTACTGCCGACTGCCTAGGAGTCCGCGGGGCATGTCATCCCGAGCGAGAG